>NZ_JBIWCL010000008.1:186288-252920 GCF_044761485.1 Streptomyces sp. NPDC097617 | reverse complement strand
CAGACCGCGTGCCCACTCGCTACCCTGCACGTGAAAGGTGCCCCCGCCCGCTCATGATCCAGTCCTCAACAAGCCGGATCATCGCAGGCCACGGGCACCTTTTGCATGCGGTGACAGAACGTCACAGTTCATGGAATTCACGGTGAAACACCGAGGCCAGTACCCGACCCCGATCCGGCGGACCCAAACTGCGATGTGTGCGGGGCGCTGGTCGCTCAGCGCACTGAGTGCTACCGGCGCCGGGACCTATCGGGGGTCGTGGACTGCAACGTAGAGATCCGCCAGCACCCGCACGCGGAGGTGAGTCGATGACCCGCGCCGTGCTCCGCTACGTCCCCCACACGATCCGACACGCCCCCGAGGGCGGGGTGACGTACGAGGCGTTCTGCGTCGCCGAGGGCTGTGGAGCCGAGTCCGGCGCTCACGACGAACAGGCGGACGCGCAGGACTGGGCGCTCCGGCACGCCGGGCGAACGGGTCACGACCTGTTCAGGCGGGTGTTCACGGATCACGCGCGCGTCACCCGCGAGACGTAGACCCCGGCCCGCTGGGCGACGGCGATCAGGACAGTCCAGCGCGCCGGCTCCGGCCCCGCTCACACCACACAAATGGTGTGGGCGGGGCTCTGACGTGCGACGGCACGGGCAGGAGCGCCCCACAATGGACGGGTGAATCGCCCCGCGAACGTTGACGTGCTCTTGCAGCCACGCCCGCCGTCCCCGTTGCAGGAGATCCGTGACGACAGGTTCGAGCGGCACGGCGTCCGCCTGCTGCTGAAGCGGGACGACCTGATCCACAGCACCATCCCGTGGGACACGGACGCACTTGGACCAGTGGGCCTGTACCCTCCGGGCAACAAGTGGCGCAAGCTCGCGCCCAATCTGCGGGCCGCCCTGGAAGGCGGTCACGATCAGCTGGTCACCTTCGGCGGGGCGTACTCCAACCACCTGCGGGCCACCGCCGCCGCCGGGCGGCTGCTCGGGCTGCGGACCGTCGGCGTCGTGCGCGGGGACGAGCTCGCCGGGCGGCCTCTGAACGACTCCCTCGCCCGGTGCGCCGCGGACGGTATGCGGCTGCACTTCGTGTCCCGGTCGCAGTACCGCCGCAAGGCCGAGCCGCTCCAGCTGGCCCGGCTGGTGGACGCGGCGGGCGCGGGCGGTGCGTACGTCGTCCCCGAGGGCGGCAGCAACGCGCTCGCCCTCGGTGGCTGCGCCGAGCTCGGCCGGGAGCTGCGCGGCGCCGCCGACGTGGTGGCCGTGGCCTGCGGCACCGGCGGCACCCTGGCGGGCCTCGCGGCCGGGCTGGGTCCCGGGCAGCGGGCGCTCGGGGTTCCGGTCCTGGCGGGCGGCTTCCTGGACGCGGAGATACGTTCCCTCCAGGCCTCCGCCTTCGGGGGTCCGGCCGGCGACTGGACCCTGGCCGAGGACTTCCACCACGGCGGCTACGCCCGCGTGCCGGCCGAGCTGGAGGCCTTCGCCGCGGACTTCGGGTCCCGCCACGGCCTGCCGGTCGAGCGGATCTACGTGGCCAAGCTGCTCTGGGCCCTGACCGAACTCACCGCCGCCGGCGCCTTCCCGCACGGCACGACGCTCGCCGCCGTCGTCACGGGCCGGCCGTAGCCGCGCTCAGCCCTCCTCGCGGTAGGCCGCGGCCTCCTCCAGGTCGAGCCGGCGCAGCAGTGCCCGCAGCATCTCGTCGTCGATCCGCCGCTGGTCCCGCAGGGTCACGAAGACCTCCCGCTCGGCCGCGATCATCTCCCGCGCGAGCCGCCGGTAGATGTCGTCCGCCGACTCTCCCGTCTCCGGGTTGACCTCGCCCAACCGCTCCCACACCGCGTTGCGCCGACGCTCCATCACCGTCCGCAGCCGGTCCGCCAGCGGTGGCGGCAGCGTGCTGTTCTCCGGTTCCGCGAGGAGCTCCGCCAGCCGGTCCTCCGCCGCCCCCGAGGCCTCGCTCTGCGCCTGCGCCTCGGCCAGGGTCTCGGCCTGTACGTCCTTCGGCGGCAGCTTCAGCACCCGGATCAGCGGCGGCAGCGTCAGCCCCTGCACCACCAGCGTCCCGATGACCGTGGTGAAAGTCAGGAAGAGGATCAGGTTCCGGTGCGGCACCGACATCGGTACGGAGAAGGCGATGGCCAGCGAGACCACGCCCCGCATCCCGGCCCAGCCCACGATCACCGGGGCCTTCCAGTCGGTGTCCGGCTCCCGCACCCGGATCCGCTCCGACAACCAGAGCGGCGCGAAGGTCGCCGGGAACACCCACAGGAACCGGGCCACCACCACCGCGAGGAACACGGCGATCGCGTACCAGGCCGCGTGCATGCCGTCGTACTCCCCCAGCCCCTTGAGGACCACCGGCAGCTGGAGCCCGATCAGCGCGAAGACCACCGACTCCAGGACGAAGGCGACCACCCTCCACACCGCCTCCTCCTGGAGCCGGGTGGCGAAGTCGACCTGCCAGTTGCGGTGCCCGAGGTACAGGGCGACGACGACGACCGCCAGCACCCCGGAGGCATGCACCCGTTCGGCGGCCGCGTAGGCCACGAAGGGGATCAGCAGCGAGAGGGTGTTCTGGAGCAGCGGCTCCCTCAGCCGGGTGCGCAGGTGGTGGATCGGCACCATCAGCAGCAGGCCCACACCGATCCCGCCGACCGAGGCCAGCAGGAACTCCGCGATGCCGCCCGCCCAGCCGGCGCTCACCCCGACGGCCGCGGCCAGCGCCACCTTGTACGCGGTGATCGCGGTGGCGTCGTTGACCAGGGACTCGCCCTGGAGGATGGTCGTGATGCGGTTCGGCAGCTTGAGCTTGCGGGCGATCGCGGTGGCGGCGACCGCGTCCGGAGGGGCGATCACCGCGCCCAGGACCAGCGCCACCGGCACGGAGAGCCCCGGCACCAGCAGGTACGCCGCGTACCCGACGGCGAGCGTCGCGAAGAGCACGTAGCCCACCGAGAGCATCGCGATCGGCCGGACGTTCGCGCGCAGGTCCAGGTACGAGCTGTCCACGGCCGCCGTGTACAGCAGCGGCGGGAGCAGCAGCGGCAGCACGATGTGGGGGTCGAGGGCGTACGCGGGGACGCCCGGCACGTACCCGGCCAGCAGCCCGGCGGCGACCAGCAGCAGCGGCGCGGGCACCGGGGTCCGGCGCGCCAGCCCCGCGACGGCCGCACTGCCGGCGATCAGCGCCACCAGCGGCAATACCTCCATCGAAGATCCACCTCAATCGTCGGCCGCTCGCCCCGAACGCGCGGGCTTGACCGAGGAGATCCTCATGACTCGCACGGCGGGAACGTATTCTGTACGAGATCAAGCTCCGGTCAAAGCGTGACGCATCGACACTCCGCTGCATCTCAGCTCCGGCCCGTGCGCGCGGTTCACCCCGAGGCTGAAGGCCGGGGTTCCGGTACAAGGAGAATGCGATGAGCGAGTGCACCCACGTTGCCGAACTGCCGCGTCCCGAACCGGCACCCTCGCACGACACCTGCTCCGAGTGCCTGGCGCTCGGCAGCCACCCCGTGCAGCTGCGGATGTGCCTGGGATGCGGGCACGTGGCCTGCTGCGATTCGTCGCCCCACCGGCACGCCACGGCGCACCATCAGGAGACGGGCCATCCGGTGATGCGCAGCTTCGAACCGGGTGAGACCTGGCGCTGGTGTTTTGTCGACGGTTCGATCGTCTGAAGCGGGGTAGTTCAACCCTCCGCCGGTTCCCCTGATTTGGGCCCCGCAGACCCCTAGCCACTGTGCGTACCCATGGGCTTACCATCAGTCACTGGCTCGCAGGCGGGGTGCTCGAAGCGGGCACCAAGAGGGGTGCCGCGACACGATCGCCCGGATCGCGATAGCGTCACCGGCGAACAGAGCTCGTACCACCTTGGAGGTGAGGGTGTCCCAGATCGCAGGCGAGCCCGGGACTCAGGACTTCGTCGAAGTCCGGCTGCCCGCTGCGGGTGCCTACCTGTCGGTGCTGCGGACGGCCACGGCCGGCCTCGCGGCACGTTTGGACTTCACCCTCGACGAGATCGAGGACCTCCGCATCGCGGTGGACGAGGCCTGCGCGATCCTGCTCCAGCAGGCCGTGCCGGGCTCCGTCCTCAGCTGCGTGTTCCGGCTGATCGACGATTCGCTGGAAGTGACCGTCTCGGCGCCGACCACCGACGGACGCGCACCGGAGCGTGACACGTTCGCGTGGACCGTCCTGTCGGCGCTGGCCGGCAAGGTCGAGGCCACGGTCGAGGAGAACCGGACGGTGAGCATCAGCCTCTACAAACAGCGCGGCGCGGGGCCAGGCCCGGCGTGAGCGGCGGGGAGATCCCGGTGCGGGGCGGGGATCGGCCCCGGGTACGGCACGAGGTCGACGGCGGCATCCCGGAGCAGCAGCACGCCCGGCCGCACCCGGCTGACGCGGATGCGGAAGACGGCTTTTTGGACTCGGCGGAGCGACGGGCGGGCCCTATGAGCGAGAACCAGCAGGAACAACCACAACCATCCCAGCCGACCGAGGCCGCTGCCACGGCCCCGGAACTGGCACCGGTGGTACCGGCGGCGCCGGTGCTCCCGGTGTCCCACGCGCTGCCGGATCCGCGCGACCGCAGCGGCGCGCGGGCCCTGTTCATCGAGCTGCGGGCGCTGCCCGACGGGTCGGTGGAGAAGGCGGAGCTGCGCAATCGGCTGGTACGGATGCACCTGCCCCTGGTGGAACACCTGGCGCGGCGCTTCCGCAACCGCGGTGAGCCGCTGGACGACCTGACCCAGGTCGCGACGATCGGCCTCATCAAGTCGGTGGACCGGTTCGACCCGGACCGCGGGGTCGAGTTCTCCACGTACGCCACGCCCACGGTGGTCGGCGAGATCAAGCGCCACTTCCGTGACAAGGGCTGGGCGGTGCGGGTGCCGCGTCGTCTGCAGGAGCTGCGGCTCTCGCTGACGACGGCCACGGCCGAACTGTCCCAGCAGCACGGCCGCTCCCCGACGGTGCACGAACTGGCCGAACGGCTGGGGATCTCCGAGGAGGAGGTGCTGGAGGGGCTGGAATCGGCCAATGCCTACAGCACGCTCTCCCTCGACGTCCCGGACACCGACGACGAGTCGCCGGCGGTCGCGGACACCCTGGGTTCGGAGGACGAGGCCCTGGAGGGCGTCGAGTACCGCGAGTCCCTCAAGCCGCTGCTGGAGGGACTGCCCCCGCGGGAGAAGCGGATTCTGCTGCTTCGCTTCTTCGGCAACATGACCCAGTCGCAGATCGCCCAGGAGGTCGGCATCTCCCAGATGCACGTCTCCCGGCTGCTGGCCCGCACCCTGGCCCAGCTCCGCGAGAAGCTCCTCGTCGAGGAGTAGCAGGACAGCAGGACAGCAGGACAGCAGGACAGCGTAAGAACCGGACGACCGGTTATCGGGCCTGTTCCCCGGGCCCGATACCGAGAGCCTCGGTCGCCGTCGGATTCACCAGGAGTGCTACGACGGCCACCGCGGCCAGGGCCAGCGCCACGGCGGCGGCGACCATCGCGCCGCCGGTGCTGTAGAGGGTCCAGGCCACCGGCAGCGCCATCAGCTGGGTGATCAGTGCCGGGCCGCGGCTCCAGCGACGGCCCAGGCGCAGCCCCCGGGCCGCGATCAGCGGCAGCGCGGCGAGCGCGAGCAGCGTGATCCCACCCGTCTCGGCCTGCTGCGGGGAGTCGGGGTCCCCGGCGATCCCCACGAACAGCATGTACACCCCGAGGCCGGCCAGCGCCAGGCCCTCCAGTGCGGTGAGCGCGGCGGCCGCGGTCAGCCGACCGGGCAGCGCGGCGGTCGGGGCCTCGGACGGCGCGGCGGCGGGGACGGGGGCATTCGCGGGCTGCTTCTCACTCACCCCAGCAGGGTAGCGGCGCCCCTCCGGACCCGGAGGGGACGGGCAGTAGGGTCGGCTCAGGAAGGGGTGGGTAGGCTGGCGCTCATGCGTGCACTTCTCGTGGCCAACCCAGCAGCGACGACCACCAGTGCGCGCACGCGCGACGTCCTGACCCATGCCCTGGCCAGCGAGATGAAGCTGGAGGCGGTCACCACCGAGTACCGCGGGCACGCCCGGGACCTGGGGCGCAAGGCGGCGCACGAAGGGCTGGATCTCGTCGTCGCGCTGGGCGGCGACGGCACGGTCAACGAGGTGGTGAACGGGCTCCTGCACGACGGGCCCGACCCGGAGAGCCTGCCCCGGCTGGCGGTGGTTCCCGGCGGCTCCACCAATGTGTTCGCCCGGGCCCTTGGACTTCCCAACGACGCGGTCGAGGCGACCGGCGCCCTCCTGGACGCGCTGCGGGAGCAGCGCGAGCGGACGGTGGGGCTCGGCCTGGCGGCCGGCACCCCGGGTACGGAGGACGAGTCGGTCCCGGCCCGCTGGTTCACCTTCTGCGCGGGCTTCGGCTTCGACGCCGGTGTGGTGGGCCGGGTGGAGCAGCAGCGCGAGCGCGGCAAGCGTTCGACGCACGCCCTGTATGTGCGACAGCTGATGCGCCAGTTCTGGGACGAGCCGAACCGGCGGCACGGCACGGTCACGCTGGAGCGCCCCGGCGCGGACCCCGTGACCGATCTGGTGCTGTCGATAGTGTGCAATACCTCACCCTGGACATATCTGGGGAATCGTCCGCTTTAC
This sequence comes from Streptomyces sp. NPDC097617, assembly GCF_044761485.1. NCBI lineage: Bacteria > Bacillati > Actinomycetota > Actinomycetes > Kitasatosporales > Streptomycetaceae > Streptomyces > Streptomyces sp. NPDC097617. Next base: position 246,294 of record NZ_JBIWCL010000008.1, on the reverse strand, counting down.
GCCTCGCCCGAAGCTTCGTTCGATACTGCGCTTGACGTATTGGCGCTGAACCGTTTGTCAACTCCGGCGGTCGCTCGCTACGCGACACAGCTCCTGACCTCCACTCCTGAGCGGGGTCCACACGGCAAGCATGCGGTGTCTCTGCACGATCTGACCGACTTCACCTTGCATTCGAAGGTTCCGCTTCCGTTCCAGATGGACGGCGATCACCTCGGACTGCGCACCAGCGTTCGGTTCACAGGCGTACGCCGGGCACTGCGTGTGATTGTGTGAGTAGAAGGGCCCGGAGGCCTTTCACTCGAACGTTTACACGCCGGTCCACCCTCACGATGTAGGGCTGTGACCTAGTAGACACCGACGAATCAAAAAAAACTTTCCGGAAGGGGTTGTATCCCCGTCCGAGGTTTGCGAATCTCTTCATGGCGATCGGGACAGCCCGCAACACCCGGCACCCACACAGACCGCCAGAACCCCTCCACGAATCTCTGATTGATCACCCGCGTGAAACCGGGCGGTCGACCTTCCCTCACGGGGGGATTCGTGAAAGCGTTCACATTCACAAGCAACCTGTTCGCAATACAAGGAGATGGAGCAGCCATGGACTGGCGTCACAACGCCGTTTGTCGTGAGGAAGACCCGGAACTCTTCTTCCCCATCGGCAACACCGGTCCTGCGCTGCTGCAGATCGAGGAAGCCAAGGCCGTCTGCCGCCGCTGCCCCGTTATGGAGCAGTGCCTGCAGTGGGCGCTCGAGTCCGGTCAGGACTCCGGCGTCTGGGGCGGTCTCAGCGAGGACGAGCGCCGCGCCATGAAGCGCCGCGCCGCTCGCAACCGGGCGCGCAACGCCACCGCCTGACAAACGACTTTCGAGCCTCGACGCGCAGCGCGTAGTACCGAAAAAGCGCTCAGCAACGTGCTCTTGGGCCCCGGACCGATTCATTCGGTCCGGGGCTCAGTGCTGTTCGGGGGCCGTTCGGGGCAGCGCGCCGACCATCACACCGAGTCACCGACCGGCTGCTACTTCTGCGGGCTGGAGGGGATGTCGAGGACGACCTTGGTACCGCGCGGCTCGGCCCGGACCATGTCGAACGTGCCGCCGAGCTCGCCTTCCACGAGGGTCCGTACGATCTGCAGCCCGAGGTTGCCGGCGCGCTGAGGATCGAATCCCTCGGGCAGACCGCTGCCGTCGTCGAGCACGGTGATCAACAGCCGGCCGTCGGTGCGACCGGTCCCGGTGCGGATCGCGGACACCTCCACGGAGCCCCTCTCCCCCTGCGTGAAGGCATGCTCCAGGGCGTTCTGGAGGATCTCCGTCAGCACCATCGACAGCGGAGTGGCGACCTCCGCGTCCAGGATCCCGAACCTGCCGGTGCGTCGGCAGTCGACCTTGCCGGGCGAGATCTCCGAGACCATCGCGATGACGCGGTCGGCGATCTCGTCGAACTCGACCCGCTCGTCAAGGTTCTGAGACAGCGTCTCGTGCACGATCGCGATCGATCCGACACGGCGCACGGCCTCGTTGAGCGCCTCGCGTCCCTGCGCGGAATCCATTCGGCGGGACTGGAGCCGCAACAGTGCCGCCACGGTCTGAAGGTTGTTCTTCACCCGGTGGTGGATCTCCCGGATGGTCGCATCCTTGGTGATCAATTCACGTTCGCGACGACGCAGTTCCGTCACGTCGCGGCACAGCACCAGGGAGCCGATCCGGGTCCCCTTCGGCTTGAGCGGGATGGCGCGCAGCTGGATGACCCCGCTGTTGCCCTCGACCTCGGTCTCCCGGGGGGCCCAGCCGCTGGCGAGTTTGACCAGGGCCTCGTCCACCGGTCCGCGGGAGGGGGCGAGCTCGGCGGTGGTGTTGCCCAGGTGCTGGCCGACGAGGTCGGAGGCGAGGCCGAGCCGGTGGTAGGCGGAGAGCGCGTTCGGCGAGGCGTAGGTGACCACGCCCTCCGCGTCGAGCCGGATCAGGCCGTCCCCGACGCGCGGGGAGGCGTCCATGTCAACCTGCTGGCCGGGGTACGGGAAGGAGCCCGCCGCGATCATCTGGGCCAGGTCGGAGGCGGACTGGAGGTAGGTCAGCTCCAGCCGGCTGGGTGTACGCACAGTGAGCAGATTGGTGTTGCGCGCGATCACGCCCAGTACCCGGCCCTCGCGGCGGACGGGGATCGACTCGACGCGGACCGGCACCTCCTCGCGCCACTCGGGGTCGCCCTCGCGCACGATCCGGCCCTCGTCGAGCGCGGCGTCCAGCAGCGGGCGGCGGCCGCGCGGTACCAAGTGGCCGACCATGTCGTCCTGGTACGAGGTGGGACCGGTGTTCGGGCGCATCTGGGCGACCGACACGTACCGCGTGCCGTCGAGCGTGGGCACCCACAGCACGAGGTCGGCGAAGGACAGGTCGGAGAGCAGTTGCCACTCCGAGACCAGCAGGTGGAGCCACTCCAGGTCGGTTTCACTGAGAGCGGTGTGCTGGCGTACGAGGTCGTTCATGGAGGGCACGTTGCGAGCGTACCCCGGGTACGCGCCATGACTTTGCCCACGACAGTACTCAGGAGTATCCAAGGGGGGCGCGAGCCGCGTAGTGTTGGAGGAAGTGACGGGTTTCCGGGCCCTGCCATTGGATGGACAGAACAGAATGGTCTAGTCCACAATTGATTCAAGAACCTCCGCCCTCCCCGCACAGGAGGACGGATCGAGGTAAGCCGCGCGCTCTGCCCTGACCGCGCAGGCACCTCCACCGGCCGTCGGGAACCGCACACCTGTCGGCCGTAAGTACTCCGGGCTACGGTGCCGGGCGGGTCGAGGGTCCCGTTCTGCACCGTGGCCCAGAGGAACTCCCCGCGGAAATCCCGGAGTGAATTCCGGACGGAAATCCCCGGCCGGATCCGGCCTACGGCGCCTCGGGCCAGGCCAGCAGCGCCCGCTCCGCCACCGCTTCCAGTTCTTCCCTGCTCGCCCCGTCGCGCGACTGCTGGGACATCCCCTGAAGTACCGCTCCCGCGTACCGGGCCAGCGCGCGTGCGTCCGCATCCGCGGGCAGCGCCCCCGTGGCCATGTCGGCCCGGATCCGGCTCTCGAAGATCTCCAGGTTGGCGTTGCGCCGCTCGCGCAGGGCCTGCGCCACGTCGTCCGAGGTGGTGTTGATGGCGGCGCTGAGCACCATGCATCCCCGCGGGTGGGCCGGGTCGGTGTAGACCTCGGCGGCCTCGCGCAGGATGCGGGCGACGGCCGCCCGGGCGGTGGGCTCCTCGGCGAGCGCCACGCTCGCGAAGTCCCCGTACCGGCCGCCGTAGACCACCACGACCTCGTCGAAGAGCTTGCGCTTGTCGCCGAAGGCCGCGTAGAGGCTGGGGGCGCCGATGCCGAGCGAGGCGGTCAGGTCGGCGATGGAGGTCGCCTCGTAGCCCCGCTCCCAGAAGGCGTGCATCGCCTTGTCGAGGGCGGCCTCGCGGTCGAAGGAGCGAGGCCTGCCACGCTGTCCGGTCACCATGCGCAGATTGTATAGCGGTCGCTAGGGAATCTGGTACGTTTCTTTCTGTAGCGACCACTAGTAATTGACGGAGGGGGGCGCGTCATGGGCGTGCTCAAGGGAAAGACAGCACTGGTCACCGGCGGCAGCCGGGGTATCGGGCGGGCGACGGCCGAGCGGCTGGCGCGCGACGGGGCCCTGGTCGCGGTGCACTACGGGCGGGACGCGGCGGCGGCGAAGGAGACCGTCGACGCGATCGGGGCGGCAGGCGGCCGGGCCTTCGCCATCGGGGCGGAGCTCGGCGTCCCGGGCGACGCCGAGGCCCTCTGGGCGGCGTACGAGGCCCATCCCGAGCACACCGAGGGCGTGGACATCCTCGTCAACAACGCCGGAGGGGCGATCTTCGCGGGGATCGGGGAGACGGACGAGGAGACGTACGACCGGGCCCACGCGCTCAACGCCAGGGCGCCGTTCTTCGTGATCAAGTACGGACTGGAGCGGCTGCGGGACGGGGGCCGGATCGTGAACGTGACCGGCACCCCGGACATCGCCCTGCCGGCCATCCTGGCGACGGTCACGGCCAAGGGTGCGGTGAACGCGCTGACCCGGTCGCTCGCCGCCGAGCTGGCCCCGCGCGGGATCACCGTGAACTCGGTCGGCCCCGGCATCACCGAGACCGACCTCAACGCGGCTCTCCTCGCGGACCCGGCGACCCGGGCCCACCTGGCCGCCCGCTCGGTCTTCCACCGCGTGGGCACCGCCCAGGAGGTCGCCGACGTGGTGGCCTTCCTGGCCTCGCCGGACTCCCGCTGGGTCACGGGCCAGCACCTGGACGCGACGGGAGGCCTGCAGCTGGCACTGCTGTGAGCCCCGGGCGCGGAGACCGGGCTCCGCGCCGGGTCTCCGCGCCGGGTCTCCGCGCCCGTCTCCGGCGGGCCGGAGGCCCGGATCCGGATCACCATGGATAACGGCGAGACCCCCGCCGTACGCGCCGGCCTCTGCTAGATTGGTCTATACCACATCACCACTCCAGATCGGCAGGCCCCGCGTGGAAGTTGTCATCGTCCCGGACGCCAAGGCAGGCGGCGAGCTCATCGCGGAGGCCATGGCGGCCCTGGTGCGCCGCAAGCCCGACGCCCTGCTCGGCGTGGCGACCGGCTCTACCCCGCTGCCCGTCTACGAGGCCCTCGCCGCCAAGGTCGGGGCGGGACAGGTCGACGCCTCCAGGGCCCGGATCTGCCAGCTCGACGAGTACGTCGGCCTGCCGGCCGGGCACCCCGAGTCCTACCGCGCGGTCGTGCTCCGCGAGGTCGTCGAGCCCTTGGGCCTGTCCGAGGCCTCCTTCATGGGCCCCGACGGTGCGGCCGAGGACATAGTCGGCGCGTGCGAGGCCTACGACCGCGCCCTCGCCGAGGCCGGCGGCGTCGACCTCCAGCTGCTGGGCATCGGCACGGACGGCCACATCGGCTTCAACGAGCCCTGCTCCTCGCTCGCCTCCCGCACCCGCATCAAGACGCTGACCGGGCAGACCCGCGTGGACAACGCGCGCTTCTTCGACAACGACCTGGACCAGGTGCCGCACCACGTCATCACCCAGGGGATCGGCACCATCCTCGACGCCCGCCACCTGGTCCTCCTGGCCACCGGCGAGGGCAAGGCCGAGGCCGTCGCGCAGACGGTCGAGGGCCCGCTGTCCGCGCTGGTCCCGGCCTCCGCGCTGCAGCTGCACCAGCACGCCACCGTGGTCGTGGACGAGGCGGCCGCCTCGAAGCTGAAGCTGGCCGACTACTTCCGCCACACCTACGCCAACAAGCCGTCCTGGCAGGGTCTGTAAGCCCCGAGGGCGCGTAGGGACAAGGGCCGGACTTCCCCGTCGGGGGATGTCCGGCCCTTCGCCGTACGGGCGGCGGCCGGCCCCCGACGCCCGGCAGCCCCTGCCCCGGACGGTGTCCGGCACAGGGGCTGTCGCCCTGGTCAGGGGTTCTTGGGAGGGTGAGGCCGATCGGGCCGGATCAGAGGCCCGCGATCACCTCGGCGGCGGCGCGGCCGCAGACGCGCGACGCGCCGTGCGTGGCGATGTGCAGGGCCCCGCGCGGCTCGGCGCGCGGCAGGCCCATCTCGACCACGACCGTGTCGGGCCGGGCCGCGACCAGCGCGTCGACGGCCTCGGTCATCCAGGGGTGCCGGTGCGCGTCGCGGACCACCGCGACGACGGTACGGTCCCCCGCGTCCGCCAGGACCTCCCCGGCCGAGGCGCCCTGCGGGTAGACGCCCGACCCGGTGCCCGGGAGCAGTTCGGCGAGTTCGGCCGCCACGCCCCACGGGGTCTCGTCCCCCACCGCGATGTTCGCGACGGGCGCGAGCGTGGCGACGTAGGGGCCGGTGAGCGGCTTGGCCGAGCCCGTGACGAGCACGGCGCGGCGGGCGGCGGTCAACCCGATGCCGGACGCGCGGCTCCCCTCCGGCTGCGCGTCCGGCCGGGCTTCGCGGGTCCATGCGGCGAGCGCGCGGACGCGGGCGGCGGCGTCGGCGAGGCGCTCCTCGGGCAGTGCCCCCTCGTGGACGGCCGCGACCAGCGCGTCGCGCAGCCGCAGGACGGTGGCTTCGTCGGCGAGTCCGCCGCCGACGCAGATCGCGTCGGCGCCGGCCGCGATGGCCAGGACCGAGCCGCGCTCGATCCCGTACGTCCCGGCGATGGCGTTCATCTCCATGCCGTCGGTGACGATGAGGCCCTCGTAGCCGAGCTCCCCCCGCAGCAGACCGGTCAGGATCTGCGGGCTGAGGGTGGCCGGGCGGGTCGGGTCGAGGGCGGGCACCAGGATGTGCGCGCTCATCACGGCCTTGGTGCCGGCCTCGATGGCCGCCTTGAAGGGGACGAGTTCGCGGGCCTGGAGGGTGTCCAGGTCCACGTCGATGCGCGGCAGGGCGTGGTGCGAGTCGACGTTGGTGTCGCCGTGGCCCGGGAAGTGCTTGGTGCACGCGGCCACGCCGGCGGCCTGGAGGCCCTGGACGTAGGCGGCGGTGTGCCGGGCGGCGAGGTGGGTGTCGGCGCCGAAGGACCGTACGCCGATCACCGGGTTGTCCGGGTTGGAGTTGACGTCCGCGGAGGGGGCCCAGTTGAGGTTGACCCCGCACTCGGCGAGGCGGCGGCCCAGCTCGCGGGCGACGGCGCGGGTGAGGTCGGTGTCGTCGACGGCGCCGAGGGCCAGGTTGCCGGGGAAGGACGAACCGCCGCGGACCTCCAGGCGGGTGACGTCGCCGCCCTCCTCGTCGATGGCGACCAGGACGTCGTCGCGCTCGGTACGCAGCTGCGCGGTCAAGGCGGCGAGCTGCTCGGGCGAGGCGATGTTGCGGCCGAACAGGCCGACGGCGGTGAGGCCTTCACCGACCCGGCGGAGCAGCCAGGCGGGGGCGGTGGTGCCCTCGAAACCGGGCTGGAGGACGGCGAGGGCGTCGCGGGTGACCGTATCGGTGCGGTGCGCAAGAACAGTCATGGGGCCGTTATCCCTTCACGGCGCCGGCGGTGAGGCCCGCGGCCATCTTGCGCTGGACGATGAGGAAGAGGACCACGATCGGGACGGCCATCATGGTGGAGCCGGCCATCATCGGGGCGAACTCGGTGCCGTGCTTGGTGGTGAAGTTGCCGAGCCAGACGGTGGCGGTCTGGTTCTGCTGGCTCATCAGCATCAGCGCGTACAGGTACTCGTTCCACGCCTGGATGAAGGCGTAGACCGAGGTGGCGACCATGCCCGGGGCCAGCAGCGGGAAGACGACCCGCAGGAAGGCGCCGGTCGGCGTGCAGCCGTCGACCATGGCCGCCTCTTCCAGCTCCTTGGGGATGTTGACGATGAAGCCGCGCAGCGTCCACACGGTGAAGGGGAGGACGAAGGTCAGGTACGTGATGATCAGGCCGGTGAGCTTGTCGTACTGACCGAGGTCGTTCAGGAGCAGGAAGACCGGGATGATCATCGCGACGAGCGGGACCATCTGGACGGCGAGGATCCCGACGATCACGACCTTGCGGCCGCGGAAGGCGAAGCGGGAGATGGCCAGTGCGGCCAGCATGCCGACGGCGATGCCGATGACGACCACGACGAGCGAGACGATCAGGCTGCGGCCGACCGGTCCCCAGAAGTCGGCGATGTCCAGTGCGCGGGAGAAGTTGGAGAGCGTGAAGGTGTGCGGGAAGAACTGCGGATCGGGGTCGATCGCTTCCTTGGACGGCTTGAAGGCCGTGTTGAGCATCCAGTAGACCGGGAAGCCCGCGGTGGCGAAGACCAGCAGGCCGAGGAGGTTCCAGCCGAGCTTGGACTTCTTGCGCTGCTTCAGGCCTGCGACGCGCGGGGTCGCGGTGGGCGTGGTGGTCCCGCTCATTCCACCTCTCCGATCTTGAGCATCTGGCGCATGTAGACGGCTACCACTCCGAGCAGCAGGAGGACGGTCACCAGGGCGATCGCGGAACCGCCCGAGTAGTCGTTGACCACGAAGGCCTGCTGGTACGAGTAGGTGGTCAGCAGCTGGAACTCGGCCTCGGGGTTCCCGTTGCGCATCACGAAGACCTGCGGGAAGACGCCCATGTCCCAGATGACGGAGAGGGTCGTCAGCATGACGAGGATCGGCTTCAGGATGGGGAGGGTGACGTGCCGGAACACGCCCCACGCGCCCGCGCCGTCGAGCCGGGCGGCCTCCTCCAGCTCCTTGGGCACCTGTGTGAGGCCCGCGCTGAGGGTGATGACGACGAAGGGGACCGCGCCCCAGACCACCAGCAACATGATCACCGCGAGGCCCTGGGGGCCGCTGGTGAACCAGTTGTGACCGATCATGTCGACGCCGGGCAGCTTGCTCATCAGGTAGTTCAGGACGCCGTAGTCGGCGTCGAAGAGCCACTTGAAGACGGCGGTGGCGACGATGATGGGCATGCCCCAGCTGGCCACGAGGGCGATGCTGATGAGCGCCTTGACCCAGCCGGACACCTTTTGCAGCAGCAGCGCGATGAGCATGCCGATCACCATCGTCGCGGCGACCGCGCCGACGGCGAAGATCACCGTGCGCAGGACGACGGCCCAGAACTCGCCGTCGCCGAGGATCTTGGCGAAGTTGTCGAAGCCGACGAACTCCGGGTCCTTGAAGCCCCAGAGCTCGGACTTGCCGAAGCTCTGGAAGGACAGGGTCACCAGCCGGTAGAGCGGGTACCCCATGACGAGGGCGATGACCAGCAGGCACGGGGCCAGCAGCAGCCAGGGAGTGGCGCCGGGGCCCTTGCGAACGGGCCGGCCCGGCGCGGTCGGGCTGCCCGACTCGGCTCCGGGGGAGGTCTTCTGCTTCGCCGGCGGCAGCTCGGCGGTGGTTGTCTGTGCGGCACTCATCGCGCGCTCCTCGGGGGTCCCTCTCTTGACGGGCAGCAGGGCCCCGCCGGTCCGGCGGGGCCCTGCCCACTCAGGTCACTTGGTGTTGATGACCTTGTCGATCTCGGCGTCGGCGGCCTTCGCCGCTTCCTCGACCGACTTGTTGCCGGTGCCGATGTCGCGCAGCGTGGTCTGGAGGAGCTTGGCCTTCTCGATCTGGCCCCAGCCGGACGCCGTCGGGACGAACCAGGAGGACTCGGCGGCGGTGGCCGCGACCTGCGTCTTCGGGTCCGCCTTCAGCGGGCCGAGGTCCGTCTTGTTGTTGGGCAGGTTGCCCTTCTCGATCAGGCCCTTCTGGCCCTGGGCGCCGGTGAAGACGTTGATCCACTCGGCGGCGATGTCCTTGGCCTTGGACTTGGCCGGGACGGCCAGGTCCGAACCGCCCAGGAAGACCGGGAGGTTCTTGCCGCTCGGACCGGGCTGGACGAAGTTCTCCAGCTTGTCCTTCAGGCCGCCGACCTTGTCGTTCTCCGGGGTGGCCGCGGTGGCGCCCTCCCAGGCGGCGGCGAAGATCGCCGCGGAGTTGCCCTGGCCGAAGACGACCGGACGGTCGGACTCGTCCTTGGTCTTGTCGGCGTGCATGTACTTGTCGAGGAGCTCCTTGTACTGCTTCAGCCCCTTCAGCGACTCGGGGGAGGACAGGTTGCCCTTCCACTTGTCGCCGTCCTTCTTGGCGATGCTGCCGCCCGCTTCGTAGACGAAGGACATCGCGGCGTACCAGTCCGGGGAGGGCTGGTAGAGCGCGCTGAACTTGTCGCCCTTCGCGGCCTGGATCTTGTCGAGTGCGGCGGTGTACTCGGCCCAGGTCTTCGGCGCGGCGGTGACGCCGGCCTCGGCGGCGATGTCCTTGCGCCAGGTGCCGACGCGGCCACCGGCGTAGTAGGGGACGCCGTAGGTCTTGCCGTCGTAGGTCACGGACTCCTTGAGGGCGTCCAGCCAGGCGCCGGAGTTCTCGAACTTCGACGGGTCGACCTCGGCGAAGGCGCCGGTCGACATGTAGCCGATCATCTCGGAGTTGCCCATCTCGACAACGTCCGGGGCCTTGTCCGTGGCGAGCACGGCGTCCAGCTTGGCGTTCTTGTCCGGCCAGCCGTAGTACTCGTGCTTGATCGTGAGACCCGGGTGCTTGGCGACGATCGCATCGTCGGCCGCCTTCACGAGCTCCGGCCAGTTCTTCTGCGCGTCGACCGTCAGCCAGACGGTGAGCTCCTTGGCCTCGGAGGCCTTGTCGCCGCCCTTGCTGTCGGAATCACCGCACGCCGCGAGGCCGATAACCATGCCCGCGACTCCAACCGCCGCGATGAGCTTGCGCTTCACGCCACCCTCCTCAGGGATGCCTGCCTGCACTTCCCTTGCCCGCCGCGGTGACATACGCGAAGTACTGCCGTGGGGTTGGGATCTGATCCATATTGGTTTAGACCAGTAGCTGGAGCTTGGCCTAGACCTTTAGGGGTGTCAAGGGTCTAATGAGCGGGTGCCCGGTCCGTTATCGGACCGACACCTGGGGAGAGAGAAGGCCTGTCCCCCCTTACGTGTCACGATGTGACCGCACATATCGGAGGAGCCGGTGACGGCAGCGAAACTGGAGTCGGGAAGGCGGGCGGCGATGGCCACCGAAGGGGCGACCACGGAGCCGGAGGGCGGGGCAGCCACTCGCACGGCGCGCGTGCCCAAGTACTACCGACTCAAGCGGCACTTGCTCGACATGACCGAGACCTTGCCGCCCGGCACCCCGGTGCCGCCGGAGCGCACGCTCGCGGCCGAGTTCGACACCTCGCGGACCACCGTCCGGCAGGCCCTCCAGGAACTGGTCGTAGAAGGGCGACTGGAACGAATCCAGGGCAAAGGCACCTTCGTCGCCAAGCCCAAGGTCTCCCAGGCCCTGCAACTGACCTCTTACACGGAGGACATGCGGGCGCAGGGGCTGGAACCGACGTCCCAGCTCCTCGACATCGGCTACGTGACGGCCGACGACACCCTCGCCGGACTGCTCAAAATCACCACCGGTGGACGGGTACTGCGCATCGAGCGGCTGCGCCTGGCGAGCGGTGAGCCGATGGCCATCGAGACCACGCACCTGTCGGCCAAGCGCTTTCCCGCGCTGCGCCGGTCGCTCGCCAAGTACACCTCCCTCTACACCGCTCTGGCCGAGGTGTACGACGTGCACCTGGCCGAGGCCGAAGAGACCATCGAGACCTCTCTGGCCAGCCCGCGCGAGGCCGGCCTGCTCGGCACCGACGTCGGGCTGCCGATGCTGATGCTCTCCCGGCACTCCCTGGACGCCGACGGCGAACCGGTGGAGTGGGTGCGGTCGGTGTACCGCGGCGACCGGTACAAGTTCGTCGCGAGGCTCAAGCGTCCCGCCGTCTGACCACGTGCGTCCGACCATGCGCGCCTGACCATGCGCGCCTGACCTCGTGCGCCCGACCCCGCCCGGCCCCGCCTCCCGGACCCCGCCTACCGGATTCCTTCACATACCGGATTGCGGACGGGGGCTTACGCTCACCGGGCAATCCCCCGTAGATTCCCTGCGCTTACGCAGATGATCGACGAGGGGACGAGGTCATGCCTGAACCGGAAGCAACAGGGACAGAACGGGATACGGCGAGTCCGGGCACCACGCCCGGCTCGCCCTCTCCCAAGTCCATCGCCGTGTGGGTGCTCGTCGGACTCGTCGGCGCCATCGGCTGGAGTGTGCTCGCACTCTCGCGCGGCGAGGAGATCTCCGCGGCCTGGCTGCTCGCCGCCGCACTGGGCTCGTACGCGATCGCCTACCGCTTCTACGCGCGCTTCATCGCGGACCGCGTACTGAAGGTGGACGCCACCCGGGCCACCCCCGCAGAACGCCTTGACAACGGTGTCGACTTCCATCCCACCGACCGCCGGGTGCTCTTCGGCCACCACTTCGCCGCCGTCGCCGGCGCCGGCCCGCTCGTCGGACCCGTGCTCGCCGCGCAGATGGGCTATCTGCCGGGCACCATCTGGATCGTCGCGGGCGTCATCTTCGCCGGGGCCGTCCAGGACATGGTCACCCTGTTCTTCTCCACCCGCCGCGACGGGCGTTCGCTCGGCCAGATGGCCCGGGACGAGATCGGCCCCGTCGGCGGGGCCGCCGCCCTGGTCGCCGTGTTCGCCATCATGATCATCCTGCTGGCGGTGCTGGCCCTGGTCATCGTCAACGCCCTGGCCCACTCGCCCTGGGGCGTCTTCTCCATCGGCATGACGATCCCGATCGCCGTCTTCATGGGCTTCTACCTGCGCGTGCTGCGGCCGGGCCGGGTCACCGAGGTCTCCGTCATCGGCGTCGCCCTGCTGCTGCTCGCCATCGTCGCGGGCGGCTGGGTCGCCGAGTCCTCCTTCGCGGGCACCTTCACCCTGGAGAAGGAGACGCTGGTCATCTGGATGGTCGTGTACGGCTTCCTGGCATCGGTGCTGCCGGTGTGGATGCTGCTCGCGCCCCGCGACTACCTCTCCACCTTCATGAAGGTCGGCACCATCGCGCTCCTCGCGCTCGGCGTGGTCATCGCGATGCCCACCCTGAAGATGCCCTCGGTCACCGACTTCGCGGCGAGCGGCGACGGACCGGTCTTCGCCGGGTCGATGTTCCCCTTCGTCTTCATCACCATCGCCTGCGGCGCGCTCTCCGGCTTCCACGCCCTGGTCTCCTCGGGAACCACCCCGAAGATGATCCAGAAGGAGACCCAGGTCCGCATGATCGGCTACGGCGCGATGCTGACCGAGTCCTTCGTCGCCGTCATGGCGATCATCGCGGCCTGCATCATCGAGCCCGGCCTCTTCTTCGCCGTCAACTCCCCCGGCGGGGTCATCGGCACCACCGTCGAGTCCGCCTCGCAGGCGGTGACGAACTTCGGCTTCGCCATCTCCCCCGAGGCGCTCGCCCAGGCCGCCAAGGACGTCGAGGAAGCCAGCCTGCTCTCCCGCACGGGTGGCGCGCCGACCTTCGCACTCGGAATGTCGGAGATCTTCTCCGCGGTGGTCGGCGGCGCCGGCATGAAGGCGTTCTGGTACCACTTCGCGATCATGTTCGAGGCGCTCTTCATCCTGACGACGCTCGACGCGGGCACCCGCGTGGGCCGGTTCATGCTCCAGGACACCCTCGGCAACGTGCACAAGTCCTTCAAGGACGTCAGCTGGAAGCCCGGCGTGTGGTTCGCGAGCGCGATCGTCGTCGCCGGCTGGGGCTACTTCCTGTGGGTCGGCATCAAGGACCCGCTCGGCGGTATCAACCAGCTCTTCCCGCTCTTCGGCATCGCCAACCAGCTGCTCGCCGCGGTCGCGCTGGCCGTCTGCACCACGCTGCTGATCAAGTCCGGCCGGCTCAAGTGGGCCTGGGTGACGGGTGTTCCGCTGGTCTGGGACGCCACGGTGACCCTCACCGCGAGCTACCAGAAGATCTTCTCCGAGGACGTGAAGGTCGGCTTCTTCGCCCAGCGCGACAAGTACCAGGCCGGAATCGACGCCGACAAGGTCCTGGCGCCCGCCAAGAACATGGACGACATGCACACCGTGGTCACCAACGCCACGGTCGACGGCGTCCTGTGCGCGCTGTTCGCCCTCCTGATCATCGTGGTCCTCGCGGACGCCGTCCGGACCTGCCTCAAGGCCGTCCGCGACCCGGGGTCGGCGACCCTCTCCGAGACCCCGTGGACCGAGTCGAAGATCGTCGCACCGGCCGGCCTGATCGCGACCGCCGACGAGCGGGCGGAGCTCGCCGCAGCGGGTCCGGACGCGGGCGGCGGACACGTCAAGGAGCCGGTCGCCTGATGAGCGTGCGCAGCGCGCTGGCGAAGGCGCGGTTCTACGTAAGGGAGTTCTCGGGGGAGGCGGCGTACGACCGCTACGTGGCCCACGCCCGCTCCCACGACCCGGACGCGGAGGTCCTCACCCGCCGCGCCTTCGAACGCGCCCGCACGGACGCCCGCGAGGCGGACCCCCGCGAGGGCTTCCGCTGCTGCTGAGAAGTCACCGAAGGGCCCCGCCGGTCATCCGACGGGGCCCTTCGTCCGCACCGACTCAGCGCACCCAGTCCTTGAGTGGCTCGGTCGGGAAGGTGAACCCGACGGGTTCGGGCAGCTCGACATCCTTACCGAAGGGGATGGTGCGCACCGTCTCGTACAGCTTCCCGTCGGGATCGCTGTGGACATGTACCAGGCAGTTGTCCCGGTCGATGAGCAGGTAGACGGGGATGCCGGTCGCCGCGTAGGCGCGGGGCTTCGCCCTACGATCGCGTTCATCGGTGTCGGAGTCGTACGACGTAACCTCGACGACCATCAGCACAGGAGCCGGGTCGGCCCACTCCCCCTGCCCTTCGAATGCGCCGTCCGGGGCCAGGGAAGCATCCGGGCGGGCCCGACCCGAACGGTACTGCTCGACCTTCAGGCCGCGTTCGACGTGGAGCCAGACCTCGGGCCGGTGCTGCATGCACATGCGGGACAGCCACACCACGACTCGGTCGTGATCTCCATCAGGCACCGCCTTGACCCCCAGCTTCCCGTCGATGAATTCCAACCGCAGCCCCTCCACCTCTCTGGCGCCTATACGGGCGAGGGTCTCGAACTCCTCGGTCAGCATGTGGGGGCGATCGGTCATCACGGCCATGCCTCGCTCACCTTCCTCGACGGTGCTTCTCCGACGATAGCGGCGCCCGCCGACACCCGTCCTGCACACTCGACCGCATGGACATGGTGATCAGAACGGCGCTGCCCGCCGACTATGCGGATCTGGGTGAGATCACGGCCCGGGCCTACCTCGCCGACGGGCATCTGGACTTCAACGAGGAGGACCCCTACCTGGACGTGCTCCGCGACGTGGCCGGCCGCGCCGCCCGGGGCGAGGTGCTCGTCGCCGAGCGGGACGGCCGCCTGCTGGGCGGCGTGACCTTCGCCGCGCCCGGCAGTCCGCTCGCCGACATCGCCGCACCCGACGAGGCGGAGTTCCGGATGCTCGCGGTGGCCCACGAGGCGCGCGGCCAGGGCGCCGGCGACGCGCTGGTGCGGGCGTGCATCGAGCGGGCGCGGGCCATCGAGGGGGTCACGGGCCTCGTGCTCTCCACCCAGCGCAGCATGGCCGGCGCCCACCGGATCTACGTCCGGCTGGGCTTCGTCCGCACGCCGGAACGGGACTGGGCGCCGATCGAAGACCTGACACTCCTCACGTATCGGCTCAAGCTGTAGCCACGCCGACACTACATGTGGGGGTTGCAGCAACGGGCCGCCCCCACATGTATGCTCATGCCTGCTGTCGCCGCAGGGGAATCCGGTGCGAATCCGGAACTGTCCCGCAACGGTATGAAGTGTCCGGCTACCGGACGCCAAGTCCGAGGACCTGCCGACAGCGCGCCCGGCTCGACCGAACCGGGTGCCGACACGTCCGGGCCTCGCGGTTGGGCCGGTGGACGCCATGCGGGGTACGCGTTCTCGTCGCGCCCGCATGCGCCCGCTCGCGCCCCGCTCCGCCGATGACCGGGCCGAGCGAGGGAGAGCTCCCGCCGTGACCATCGCGCCTTCCGCACCGCGCGCCGAGTCCACTTCTGGCGACAACACCGAGGGCCCGGGGGCCACGCTGCTGCGTACCCTCACCGAACTGACGGCGGACCTCCCCGACACCGACCCCGGCCGGGTCGCGGCCTCCGCGCTGCGCGGCCGCAGCTCCGCCGCCGACGACGCCGAACTGCGCGGACTGGCCACGGAGGCCGCCGCCGGTCTGATCTCCGAGGATCCGGCCTACTCCCGGCTCGCCGCCCGCCTGCTGACGCTGGCCGTGCGCGACGAGGCCGCGAGCCAGGGCTCGACCTCCTTCTCGGCCTCCGTCGAGGTCGGCCACCGCGAGGGGCTCATCGCCGACCGCACGGCCGAGTTCGTCCGGACCCACGCGAGCCGCCTGGACTCGCTCGTCGAGCTCACCCTCACCGAGGGCGCCGACGACCGCTTCGGCTTCTTCGGCCTGCGCACCCTGCACAGCCGCTACCTGCTGCGCCACCCGATCACCCGTCAGGTCATCGAGACCCCGCAGTACTTCATGCTGCGCGTGGCCTGCGGTCTCGCCGCGGACGACAGCGTGCAGGCCGTCGAGGAAGTGGCCTCGCTGTACCGGCTGATGAGCCGCCTGGACTACCTGCCGTCCTCCCCCACGCTCTTCAACTCCGGCACCCGGCACCCGCAGATGTCCTCCTGCTACCTGCTGGACTCCCCGCTGGACGAGCTCGACTCGATCTACGACCGCTACCACCAGGTCGCCCGCCTCTCCAAGCACGCCGGCGGCATCGGCCTCTCGTACTCCCGCATCCGCGCCCGCGGTTCGCTGATCCGCGGCACCAACGGCCACTCCAACGGCATCGTGCCGTTCCTGAAGACGCTCGACGCCTCCGTCGCCGCCGTGAACCAGGGCGGCCGCCGCAAGGGCGCCGCCGCCGTCTACCTGGAGACCTGGCACGCGGACATCGAGGAGTTCCTGGAGCTCCGCGACAACACCGGTGAGGACCAGCGCCGTACGCACAACCTGAACCTCGCCCACTGGGTGCCGGACGAGTTCATGCGCCGCGTGAACGCCGACGCCGACTGGTCGCTATTCTCCCCGGCCGACGTGCCCGAGCTGGTCGACCTGTGGGGCGACGCGTTCGACGCCGCCTACCGCAAGGCCGAGGCGGACGGCCTGGCCCGCAAGAGCATGCCCGCCCGCGAGCTGTACGGCCGGATGATGCGCACCCTCGCGCAGACCGGCCAGGGCTGGATGACCTTCAAGGACGCCTCCAACCGCACGGCGAACCAGACCGCCGAGCCGGGCACCGTCGTGCACTCCTCGAACCTGTGCACCGAGATCATCGAGGTCACCAACGACGGCGAGACCGCCGTCTGCAACCTCGGATCGGTCAACCTGGGCGCGTTCGTCATCGACACGGCGGACGGCCCCGAGATCGACTGGGAGCGGATCGACGAGACCGTCCGCACCGCCGTCACCTTCCTCGACCGCGTGGTGGACATCAACTTCTACCCGACCGAGCAGGCCGGCCGCTCCAACGCCCGCTGGCGGCCGGTGGGCCTGGGCGCGATGGGCCTCCAGGACGTCTTCTTCAAGCTGAAGCTGCCCTTCGACTCCCCCGAGGCGAAGGCCCTGTCCACCAAGCTCTCCGAGCGCATCATGCTGGCCGCCTACGAGGCCTCGTGCGACCTCGCCGAGCGCAGCGGCCCGCTGCCGGCCTGGGAGCAGACCCGTACCGCCCGCGGTGTCCTGCACCCGGACCACTACGACGTCGAGCTGAACTGGCCGGAGCGCTGGGAGGCGCTGCGCGCCCGCGTCGCCGAAACCGGCATGCGCAACTCCCTGCTCCTCGCCATCGCCCCGACCGCGACGATCGCCTCGATCGCCGGCGTCTACGAGTGCATCGAGCCGCAGGTCTCCAACCTCTTCAAGCGCGAGACGCTCAGCGGTGAGTTCCTCCAGGTGAACGGCTACCTGGTGAACGAGCTCAAGCGGCTCGGCGTGTGGGACGCCCAGACCCGCGAGGCGCTGCGCGAGTCCTCCGGCTCGGTCCAGGGATTCGGCTGGATCCCGGCCGAGGTCCGCGAGCTGTACCGCACGGCCTGGGAGATCCCGCAGCGCGGCCTGATCGACATGGCGGCGGCCCGTACCCCGTTCCTGGACCAGTCGCAGTCGCTGAACCTGTTCCTGGAGACGCCCACCATCGGCAAGCTCAGCTCGATGTACGCGTACGCCTGGAAGCAGGGCCTGAAGACCACCTACTACCTGCGCTCGCGCCCGGCGACGAAGATCGCCCGCGCCGCGCAGGCGGCCACCCCCGTCGAGCTGCCGCAGGCGGTCGTCGACGCCGAGGCGCTGGCCTGCTCCCTTGAGAACCCCGAGTCCTGCGAGGCCTGCCAGTAATGAGCTCGAACGACCAGAAGAACCTCTTGGACCCGGGCTTCGAGCTCACGCTCCGCCCGATGCGCTACCCGGACTTCTACGAGCGCTACCGGGACGCGATCAAGAACACCTGGACCGTCGAGGAGGTCGACCTCCACTCGGACGTCGCCGACCTGGCGAAGCTGACGCCCTCCGAGCAGCACATGATCGGCCGGCTGGTCGCGTTCTTCGCGACGGGCGACTCGATCGTCTCGAACAACCTGGTGCTGACGCTCTACAAGCACATCAACTCCCCGGAGGCGCGCCTGTACCTGTCGCGCCAGCTGTTCGAGGAGGCCGTGCACGTCCAGTTCTATCTGACGCTGCTCGACACCTACCTGCCCAACCCGGACGACCGGGCGGCCGCCTTCGACGCGGTCGAGGAGATCCCCTCCATCCGCGAGAAGGCGCAGTTCTGCTTCAAGTGGATGGACTCGGTCGAGAAGATCGACCGGCTGGAGACGGCAGCCGACCGCCGCCGCTTCCTGCTGAACCTGATCTGCTTCGCCGCGTGCATCGAGGGCCTGTTCTTCTACGGCGCCTTCGCCTACGTGTACTGGTTCCGCTCGCGCGGTCTGCTGCACGGCCTGGCCACCGGCACCAACTGGGTGTTCCGCGACGAGACCATGCACATGAACTTCGCGTTCGAGGTCGTGGACACGGTCCGCAAGGAGGAGCCGGAGCTCTTCGACGACGCTCTTCAGCAGCAGGTCACCGACATGCTCAAGGAGGCCGTGGAGGCGGAGCTGCAGTTCGGCCGCGACCTGTGCGGTGAGGGCCTGCCGGGCATGAACACCGAGTCGATGCGCGAGTACCTGGAGTGCGTCGCGGACCAGCGTCTGGTCCGTCTCGGGTTCCCGCCGGTTTACGGCTCGCAGAACCCGTTCTCCTTCATGGAGCTGCAGGGTGTGCAGGAGCTGACGAACTTCTTCGAGCGCCGTCCGTCGGCCTACCAGGTCGCGGTCGAGGGCACGGTCGACCTGGACGAGGACTTCTAGGTCTTTCAGGTCTGGTCTTTCAGGTCTTTCGAGGTACAGGAGTTCCGGGAACTCCGGGCCTCACCGGGGAGCCGGGATGCGGGAAGGTCCGTGTCCCGGCTTCTCGCGTTCCCCGGTTCAGTGGATGACCGGGCCCAGGTGCCACCCGCCGGAGCGGCGCGGGGTGGGCGGGAGGCCGCCCGACCGTTGGCGGGGGAGCCACACCAGCCGGGTCGCGACGGCCCGCAGCTGCCGGTCGATGCGCCGGTCGCGCAGGATCCCGTAGAGGCCGGGCCCGAGCAGGAGGGCGGCGAGGACGAGGACGACGAGGTAATTCACCAAGGTGGTCATACCTCTACTGTCCGCCTGATCGCCCATGATCGACAGTGGCAGTACTGTCATAGAAGACCGAATTACTGCCACACTGCTCCCATGCTGAAAAACGTGGCCGTGGCCCTCGTCGACGGAGTCGCCCCCTTCGAGCTGGGGATCTTCTGCGAGGTGTTCGGAATCGATCGAAGCGACATGGGCGTTCCGGTGTGCGACTTCGCCGTGTGCGCGGCGGAGGAGGGTCCGCTGTCCGTGGGAGGGGGCGCCTTCGGGATCACCCCCGCGCACGGGCCGGAGCGGCTGGAGGAAGCCGACCTGATCTGCCTGCCCGCCGCCCAGGACGCCGCCCTGCGCATCTACCCCGAGCCCCTGCTCGCGGCCCTGCGCCGGGCCGTGGAGCGCGGTGCGCGGGTACTGAGCGTGTGCAGCGGGGCCTACATCCTCGGTGCGGCCGGGCTGCTGGACGGCCGCCAGTGCACCACGCACTGGATGCACGCCGCGGCCCTGGCCCGCCGCTTCCCGCGGGCTGTCGTCGACCCGGACGTGCTCTACGTCGACGAGGGCTCGGTGATCACCGCCGCCGGCACGGCCTCGGGCATCGACGCGTGCCTGCACGTGGTCCGCCAGGAGCACGGGGCCGAGGTGGCCAACATCATCGCGCGCCGGATGGTCGTACCGCCGCACCGGGACGGCGGTCAGGCCCAGTTCATCCAGCGGCCGTTGCCGCGCACGGCCTGCGACACCGTGGGCGAGGTGATCGAGTGGATGGCCCGGCACCTGGACGAGGAGATCACCGTCGAGCAGCTCGCGGAGCGTGCGCACATGTCCCCGCGGACCTTCGCCCGCCGCTTCCTCCAGGAGACCGGCACCACCCCGTACAAGTGGGTGCTGCGCCAGCGGGTCCTGCTGGCGCAGGAACTGCTGGAGTCGACCGGCGAGACGGTGGACGCCATCGCCGGCCGCTGCGGATTCGGCAACGCGGCCGCCCTGCGCCACCACTTCCTGCGGACCCTGGGCACCACGCCGAACGCGTTCCGGCGCGCCTTCCGGGGCCCGCAGGCCGCCTAGACCGATTGCGCCTGGGCCACAGGCCGGCCGGGCCGTTTCCCGCCCGGGCCCGTTCCTGTCGGATCAGGCGTTGGGGACGGTCTCGTAGCGCGGGGTGCCCTCTTCCATCTGCCGCAGCGCGTCCTTGCGGTCCCGCTTCGAGAGGCGGTCGATGTAGAGGTAGCCGTACAGGTGGTCGGTCTCGTGCTGGAGGCAGCGGGCGAAGTAGCCGGTGCCGCGCACCTTGATCGGGTTGCCCTGCGCGTCCTGGCCCTCGACCTCGGCGTAGTCCGGGCGGGCCAGCGAGGCGTACGCGGTCGGGACCGACAGGCAGCCCTCGTTCGAGTCGTCCAGCACGCGCGCGGCGGCCGGCAGCTCGATCAGCTTCGGGTTGACCACGACACCGGTGTGCCGCTTGCCGTCGTCGTCCGGGCAGTCGTAGACGAAGACCTTCGCGTCCACGCCGATCTGGTTCGCGGCCAGGCCCACGCCCTCGGCGGCCTTCTGGCTCGCGAACATGTCGTCGATCAGCTGGGCCAGCTCGTCGCCGAACTCGGTGACGTCCTTGCACTCCCGGTGCAGGACCGGGTTGCCGACCGTCGTGATCGGACGGGCCGTGCCGCGCTGACGGTGGGCGAGCTCGCGCGCCTCGCCGTCCTCGGTGTCCACGACGTACCCGTCGTTCACGCTCTCGACAACCTCGTTCTCCTGCTGCGACATGTCCGCCGTACGCCTTCCGTAAGTCCCGGTCACCGATGGCCGTCATGGCCACCGATGTGCCCGTACAGCCTACGGCCCCGGGTCAGCAGACTTCTTCGAGATCCCGCCACTCACGGGTACCCGGGCTGTCCGCGACCCAGCCGTCGAGCAGTCCGCGCACCAGACCGGCCGGTGCCGCGATCCCGCATTCGCGCTCGGGGACCCACAGGGACCCGGAGCCGGCCGTACGGTGCCCGAGCGGTCCGGGGTGCCCCGGCTCGCTGTGGTCGTGCGGATCGAGGTGCTCACCGTCGCCCTCGTCACTCTGCATCTCGCTCTCCGAGCAGGTCCGGCACAGCAGCCGCACCGACGAGGACCAGTCCTCGGCGGCGAAGCCGGCGTCCGAGGCCAGCTGCTCCAGCGCGTCGCGGTCCGCCTCGGTGGCCGCCTCCAGCAGCACCACCCAGGTGGGCACGGGCGAGGGCGCCCACAGCTCGATCTCGTCGAACACCGGGTACGAGGGTCCGGCCGCGGTCACCCGCTCGCCGTGCGGGACGCCGTCGTGGAGCACGACCTCGCCCCAGCGCCGCCCCGAGGACGGCAGCGGGATCGACAGGACCTCCAGCCGGGCCGGGTCCAGCCGGCGGCCCCAGACCACCTCGGCCTCACCCTCGGGCGAGAGCCGCACGGCGGCACTGCCGAGCTCCATGCCGACCGGCTCGCCCGCCCCGGTGGCGTCCCCGGGCACCTTCAGCCCGTACGCCTGCCAGGCCCGCCGGGCCAGCGGCCAGTCCTGCAGCGCGGTGGCGGCGATCCCCACGTTCCACCAGTCCGGGGCACCGGTCTCCCGGTCCAGCAGGGCCACGGCGCGCAGCCCGGCGGCCCGCGCCTGCTCCCAGTCGTGCCGGAACTTGTGCAGGAGCGCCAGATTGAACCAGGACTCGGACAGCCAGGGCTCCAGGTCCGCGGCTCTGGTCAGGAGCGCGCCCGCGTCCTCGTACCGCCCGTCGCCGATCAGCGTGAACGCGCGGTCGGTGGCCTGCCGCCACGAGGCGGAGGGCCGATGCCGTACCTTCCCGAAGATCCTCACGATTCCCGCCTGCCTGGGGGCACCTCCCCGCCGGTGGCCGGGGGATAACGGTGCAGCCTTGCGGACACTCCTACGGTCCCTTACTGGCATCCAACCATGCCCACTCGGACGGCCGCTCATTACCCATGGGTTACCCAGGTGGGACGGGCACCACTCTGTCACGTCCGCCCCTGGCCAGAACCCTTGCCAGGCATTCCACGACCTCGGGCTGGTAATCGTGCCCGGTGCCCAGGCGGAGCCGCTCCAGAGCGGCCAGTGAGCCACCCGGGTGACGGCTTCCGCCGACCAGATCGTCGTACGCATTCACCGTACGCACGATCCGGGCCGG
Source organism: Streptomyces sp. NPDC097617 (assembly GCF_044761485.1). Taxonomy (NCBI): domain Bacteria; kingdom Bacillati; phylum Actinomycetota; class Actinomycetes; order Kitasatosporales; family Streptomycetaceae; genus Streptomyces; species Streptomyces sp. NPDC097617. The sequence goes on along the minus strand of NZ_JBIWCL010000008.1, from coordinate 224,034 downwards.
TGTGGGCTGCTCGCGGTACGGATCCGCCTGCCGCTCCACCACCACGGCGACCTCGGCGGGCACTCCGGTCTGCCGGGCCACCTCCCCGCCCAGCTCGGCGATCCGGCGGGCCTCGTCATCGGGCAGCTCGGCCGTGGCCCCGTCCGGGACCGGGTCGACGAGGGAGAGCTGCCCGATGTCGTGCATGAGGGCGGCGTACTCCAGCACGGTGAGCTCCCGCTCGGAGAGGCCCAGCTCCCGGCCGACGGCGCAGCTCAGGGCGGCCACCCGGCGGGAGTGGCCCGGCCGGGTGCAGCCGGCGATCTCGGTGGCGCGGGCCAGGGAGGTGATGGTCTGGCGGTAGGTGGTGCGGATCGCGGTGATCCGGTGGAAGGACAGCTGGGTCAGCAGCAGGGGCACGCTGAAGACGGGTACGGCCCACAGGCCCGCGACGGCGGTGCCGAGCGCCATCACGACCCCGGTGGCGCAGATCGCCGAGCCGATGCCGAGCTGGGCGCGCAGCTCGTCGCGCAGCAGGGGGCCGTACGGCCAGCCGGTCCGGGCCCCGGCCAGGGCGGCGGCGAGCACGGCGTCGCACAGGGCGGTGAGGCCCAGCAGGAAGAGCAGGAAGAGGACGAGGTACGGGCCCTGGCCGACCCGTTCCTCCAGTCGGCCCGAGTTGTAGAGCGGCTGGAAACAGACGGCGGCGAAGGTCACGGTGAGCACTCGGCGGGACAGGTGGTCGAGGGCGGGTCCGCGGCCGCGGGCGATGTGCGGGACGATCCCGGCGAGGGCGGCCGCGACGACGACCGCGACGATCTGGAGCACCCCGTGGTGGGTGGGCTGCCCGGCGCTCGGGCCGAGCAGGGCGTAGGCGAGGGCTCCGGCGGAGGCGAGCGGTGCGGGGTGGCGCCCCCGCGGGTCCTGGCGGCCGCGGCGGGCGAGCTCGCCGATGGTGACCAGGGCGCCGAAGGCCAGGGCGGCGCCGGGCTCGGCGACGCCGTACCACAGGGTGTGGGCGAGGCCGGCGACGGTGAGCACGGCCGCGGCTCCCCGCACCGTCCACACGGCGAGGGTCCTCATCCGCCCGCCCCGGCGCCACCGGCGTCACGGGCCGCTTCCTGCCGCGTCCGCCCGGCGGGGACACCGGGCCGCTCCGGCACCGGCGCCTCCTCGTCCGCGGCGGGGGCCCCCGCCGGGATCACCTGGAGGTCCTCGTCCGAGGTCACCACCGGGTGCCAGCCGGTCCGGCCGATCGCGTCGACCAGCGCCCGCACCATCGCCGGGTCGAACTGCGCCCCCGCACAGCGTTCCAGCTCGGCCAGGGCGGTGGGCACCGGCCGGGCCCGGCTGTAGGAGCGGGTCGAGGTCATCGCGTCGAAGGCGTCGGCCACCGCCACCACCCGGGCCAGCACCGGGATCTGCTCGCCGGCCAGCCCGTACGGGTAGCCGGAGCCGTCGACCCGCTCGTGGTGGTGCAGGATCGCGGACCGGGCCTCCCCCAGGAAGCCGATGCCGCGCACCATCTCGTGCCCGTACTCGGGGTGCAGCTCGATGATCCGGCGCTCCTGCGGGGTGAGCGGTCCGTCCTTGCGCAGCAGCCGGGTGGGCACGCCGAGTTTGCCGACGTCGTGCAGGATCCCGGCGATGCGCACCGTCTCCAGCCGGTCCTCGGACATGCCCAGCTCGCGGGCGATCATCGCGGAGGCCTGGCCGACCCGTTCGCTGTGGCCGCGCGTGTAGCGGTCCTTGATGTCGACGGCCTGGACGAGGGCGCGGATGGTGGCCCGGTGGGCGCCGTGCTCGCGGTGGTACTGGGCGAAGACCCAGCAGGAGATGTACATCGGCAGCAGGACGAGCAGCGCGGCCGGGAGCCCGTAGGGGCTGCGCCACATGACGGCCATCATCAGTCCGGCAAGGCCGTGGACGCAGTGCGGGGCGAGGGACCGGGTCGCGAGTCCGCGCCAGGCGGTGGCGGCCGGGCGGCGTTCGGCGACGGCCAGGATGCCGCCGTCGAGGGCGGTGAGCACCAGGCAGAAGGCGACGGCCACGGCCGCCGCGGGCACCAGTACGTAGGGGAAGTCGGCGAGCCCTCCGGGGGGTCCGGATCCGGCGGCGGGCCCGCCGCCGAGTGCGGCCGGGCCGCGCAGCAGCCCGTACGTCTGCCCCGCGACCCAAGCGGCTGTCGCGTGCTGCGCGGCGTGCCACACGCGGCGCACCCCGGCGGGCCGCTGGACCACGGTCCCCGCGAAGGCGCCGGGCAGGGCCACGAGCGCGGCGGCGGCGGGCGGCAGCAGGAAGACTGCGGCGAGCACCACGGGGAAGAAGGAGCCGATGCCCTCGGGCACCCGGCTGCCCAGCGGGCAGACGCGGACGAGTTCGCAGCCGAGGTAGAGGACGGCGAGCACGGACACGGTCGCCCAGGGCGTACCGGAATCCGTCAGGGCGGGGGCGACGCAGGCGGCGGCCGTGAGGACGGCGCAGAGGATGTAGGCGCGCGCCCCCGGCGGAAGTGCCCGCATGGCGCTCTCCTCCCCTGTGCCGTGCACACCGGATGCCGAATCGAACCAGCACCGAATGGGGAGAATAGGTGGGGCCCGGAGCGCGGCGGGCCACATTTCCGTATTGCGCCATGCGGACGCCCCCGGATTAGCACATTCGGGTGAACGAAGTGCTCTTCCGGGGGCGGATGTTCCCTCGCGGGGCCGGTTACCGATCACCGGTCACCGATCACCGGTCACCGAAGGCGGAAACCGAGTCGGGTCAGCCGGGTGCGGGATTGTCGGCGGTGACGTCGTGGTCGGGCACCGCCTGGCCGGACCGGATCAGCTCGATCCGGCCCATGACCTTCGACCGCAGGTCGGTGGGCACGTCGTCCGACCCGCAGCAGCGCTTCACCAGCTTCTTCACGGCCTGTTCCAGGCCGTACTTCTCCAGGCAGGGATTGCACTCGCCGAAGTGCGTCTCGAACTTCGTGCAGTCACCTTCCGGCATCTCCTGGTCGAGAAACTCGTACAGGTGATCCAGAACCTCAGAGCACTCTGTCTCGTGCGGCTCTCCGCAGCTCATGAGCCCGAGCCTTTCCGGTCGTTCGACTCTCCCGCGCCCGCGGGAACCAGCCCGCGCTCACGGGCATAGTCCTCCAGCATTCCGCGGAGTTGACGGCGGCCACGGTGCAGTCGCGACATGACCGTACCGATGGGTGTACCCATGATGTCCGCGATCTCCTTGTACGCAAAGCCCTCTACGTCGGCAAGGTAGACCGCGATGCGGAACTCCTCCGGAATGGCCTGCAGGGCTTCCTTCACATCCGAATCGGGCAGGTGGTCGAGCGCCTGCGACTCGGCGGACCGCAGACCGGTCGACATGTGCGACTCGGCGCGCGCCAGCTGCCAGTCCTCAATCTCCTCCGCGGCGCTGCGCTGCGGCTCGCGCTGCTTCTTGCGGTAGGAGTTGATGAACGTGTTGGTCAGAATGCGGTACAGCCACGCCTTCAGGTTGGTGCCCTCGCGGAACTGGTGGAAGGACGCGTATGCCTTCGCGTACGTCTCCTGGACCAGGTCCTCGGCGTCGGCCGGATTGCGCGTCATGCGCAGCGCGGCCGAGTACATCTGGTCGAGGTAGCCGAGGGCGTCCCGTTCGAAGCGCGCATTGCGCTCCAGGGTCGTCTCCTCCGCGTGGCCTTCGTCGGTCCCAGCGACAGGACCCACCTCCTCCGACAGCGTGGCGGCTCCGAAAGCGGATCCGCTCGAATCGGAGAATAGTCGACCTTCCCGGCCCTCCGCCGCCCGAAGCGGGCTGCGCTTGGGTGCGGGCAGAACGGTCCAGTCCAGGTCAGCGGCCTGCCGACGGTTCTGGCTGATGACCTGGGTCATGCGCTCCCTCTCCTCCGACGAGTTTCCCTACGTTCCGACATTCGAGACAACAGAGGGGACGGGCGGCGCATTCCCGGGCACCGGGCGGGTTCTCGGCTCACGCCCGGTGCCGGGGGTGAGCCCTCACACCGGGAGCCGCTCGAGCCAGCGCGCCACCGCATCGGTGATCGTCAGGAGCGCAGCCTCCTGGGTGGTGTCCGCCTTTTTCGGCACCGCGAAGCCGTGGTCCCCGTACGCCACCTCCACCAGCTCGTACGGGTCCCGTACGCCCGGCTCCGGGAACTCCTCGGGCCGTCCGAAGGGGTCCCGGCCGCCCTGGACCACCAGGGTCGGCCGCCCGGCGCCGGTGAGCTCCCCGGCGCGGGACTTCTCCGGCCTGCCCGGCGGGTGCAGCGGGAACGCGAGCGCCAGCACCCCGGCGGCGCCCAGCTCTGCGGCGGTCCGGCAGGCCACCCGGGCCCCGGCGCTGCGCCCGCCCGCGACCACCGGCAGCCCGGGCGCAGCGAGCGCCGGCCACAGCCCGCGCCAGCCCTCGTCCAGCACCTTGGGCGCGGCGGCGACCTTCTTCCCGGCGACCCGCCAGGGCTGTTCGACCAGGGCCACCGTGATCCCGCGGGCGGGCAGGGCCGCGGCCAGCGCCTGGAGGTCCCGGGCCTCGATCCCGCCGCCGGCGCCGTGGCTCACGGCGAGCACGAGCCTCGGCTTCGGCGTCGCCGCCCGGTGCCAGGTGATGCGGGCCTCGCCCGCCGTGGTGTCGACGCTCTCGGTACGCGTGGTCATGCGTCCCATCCTGCCGGGCGGGACCCGTGCGGGGCGGCCTAGAAGAGGGTGGCCTCCTCCGGCGCGGCGAGCTCCGTCAGCAGCTCGGGGCCGTTGTTGCGCACGCTGCTCACGGCCGTGGACACCGGGTAGGCCCGCATCAGCCCGCCGGGCGGCGGCGCCAGCAGGTCCCGCAGGGAGCCCTCGGTGTCGGTGTTCGCGGGGTCCAGCCAGGCGTCCCAGCGGTCCGGGGTCAGCATCAGCGGCATCCGCGGGTGGATCTCGCAGAGCGAGCGCGGTCCCTCGGCGGGGGCCACGCCCAGGGGGCCGGTCTCGGCCTCGGTGCTGATCACCGAGCAGGTGACCCACCAGGCGAGCGGGTGCTCGTCGGGCAGGGTCCGGTCGCGCCAGAACTCGTATATCCCGGCCATGGCGAAGACGGACCCGTCGGCTGGCAGGACGAAGTAGGGCTGCTTGCGGGACCGCTTCTTCTTGCCCTCGACCTCCAACTGCCGCTCGTCGTGGGCGGTGACCCACTCGTAGTAGCCGTCGGCGGGGACGATGCAGCGGCGCTGAGCGAAGGGCCGGCGGAAGGAGGGCTTCTCGTGGAGGGTCTCGGACCGGGCGTTGATCATCCGGGCCGCGCCGTCGGGGTTCTGGGCCCAGGAGGGGACCAGCCCCCATTTCAGGGTGCGCAGCTGGCGAACCGGACGGGGGTGCGAAGCGTCTTTGAGGGGACGGTCGAGGACGACGTGGACCTCTTTGGTCGGCGCCACGTTGAAGTCGGGGGCCAGGGCCTCCTCCGGCTCCCACTTCTCGATGCCGAAGGCCTCCACGAGGTCCTCGGGCCCACGACTCGCCGCATACCGTCCGCACATGGCTGCCACACTGCCATGTCACCCCCGGCCACCGCTGGGTGGTGCCCCTGTACACCACCGCGAGGAGTCCGCCACCTTATGGACAGCAGCACGACGGCCGGTCTGTGGGACCGGCTCACGGGCATACAGGCCGCGCCCGACCGGTGGCTGGTGATCGCGACGGGGCTGGTTGCCATGGCCGCCGTGGGCCCCCGCCCGCTGTGGCGGCTGTCGCGCAACGCGATCACCATCGCGCACGAGGGCGGGCACGGCCTGCTGGCGCTGCTGACCGGGCGGCGCCTGAGCGGGATACGGCTGCACTCGGACACCAGCGGGGTCACCGTCAGCCGGGGCAGGCCGACCGGGCTGGGGATGATCCTGACCGCCGCGGGCGGGTACACGGCGCCCTCGCTGCTCGGGCTGGGCGGCGCGGCGCTGCTCTCCGCGCACCGGATCACGCTGCTGCTGTGGGTGGCCACCGCCCTGCTGCTGGCGATGCTGGTGATGATCCGGAACGCGTACGGGGCGCTGACGGTCGTCCTGACCGGAGGAACCTTCCTGCTGGTGTCCTGGCTGACCCCGGCCGAGGTGCAGGCCGGCTTCGTGTACCTGGTGGTGTGGTTCCTGCTGCTCGGCGGCGTCCGGCCGGTGTTCGAGCTGGGAGCCAAGCGCCGGGGCGGCGGGGCACCCGATTCCGACGCCGACCAGCTCGGTCGGCTCACCCACCTGCACCCGGTGGTGTGGCTGCTCTTCTTCCACGTCGTCGCCCTGTGCTCGCTGATCGGCGGAGCACGCTGGCTGCTCGACCTCTGACCGCTCCCTGAGACGGGACCGGCATCAAGATCTGGGGCCGGGGGAAGCCATTAAAGTGGGGGCCATGACCGAGACCCCCGCGCTCCCTGCCCTCTGGCCCGCTCCGCTCGCCGATGGGACCGTCCACGCCACCGTCACGGTGCCGGGATCCAAATCGGTCACCAACCGGGCCCTCGTACTCGCCGCGCTCGCCTCCGAGCCCGGCTGGGTGCGCCGCCCGCTGCGCTCGCGCGACTCCCGGCTGATGGCCGACGCGCTGCGCGCGATGGGCGTGGGCATCGAGGAGACCGTCTCCTCCAGCTCCGCCGGTGACGGCGCGGGCGGCGAGGCCTGGCGGGTCATCCCGGCGGCCCTGCACGGCCCGACGACCGTGGACGTCGGCAACGCGGGCACGGTCATGCGCTTCCTGCCGCCCGTCGCCACCCTCGCCGACGGCGACATCCGCTTCGACGGCGACCCGCGCTCCTACGAACGCCCCCTCGGCCAAGTCATCAGCGCCCTGCGCACCCTCGGGGCCCGCATCGACGACGACGGCCGGGGCGCGCTGCCCATGACCGTCCTGGGCGGCGGGGCCCTGGAGGGCGGCACGGTCGAGATCGACGCCAGCAACTCCTCGCAGTTCGTCTCCGCACTCCTGCTCTCCGCCCCGCGCTTCAACCAGGGCGTCGAGGTCCGGCACGTGGGCGGCAACCTGCCGTCGATGCCGCACATCCGGATGACGGTGGAGATGCTGCGCGCCGCGGGCGCCCAGGTCGACACCCCCGAGGCCGGCGGCGAGAAGGACGTCTGGCGGGTCACCCCCGGCGCGCTGCTGGGCCGCGACCTGGTCGTCGAGCCGGACCTGTCCAACGCGCAGCCCTTCCTGGCCGCGGCCCTGATCACCGGCGGTACGGTCACCGTCCCCGACTGGCCGCGCCGCACCACGCAGCCCGGTGACGCGCTGCGCCGGATCTTCACCGAGATGGGCGGCTCCTGCGAGCTGACCGACGCGGGCCTCGTCTTCACCGGCGCCGGCAAGATCCACGGCATCGACGTGGACCTGAGCGAGGTCGGCGAGCTCACCCCGGGCATCGCGGCGGTGGCGGCCCTGGCCGACTCCGAGTCGGTGCTGCGCGGTGTCGCGCACCTGCGCCTGCACGAGACGGACCGGCTGGCCGCGCTCACCAAGGAGATCAACGCGCTCGGCGGCGACGTCACCGAGACCGCCGACGGTCTGCGCATCCGGCCGCGCCGGATGCACGGCGGCGTGTTCCACACGTACGACGACCACCGCATGGCCACCGCGGGCGCGGTGATCGGCCTGGCGGTGGAGGGCGTACAGATCGAGAACGTGGCGACGACCGCGAAGACCCTGCCGGACTTCCCGAAGATGTGGACGGACATGCTCGCCGGGGACGCCGGTGGCTCCGGGGCACCCGGAGCGGGTGCGGGAGCGTAGGGCCCGTCATGCGCAGGTACGGCAAGCACACCGACGAGGACGACATCCGCCAGCGCCCGAACCCCAAGGGCAACCGGCCGCGGACCAGCATCCGGCCCAAGCACGAGGACGCGGCCGAGGGCTTCGTCCTCACCGTGGACCGCGGGCGGCTCACCTGTCTGGTCGAGAACCGCACGGTGCACGCGATGAAGGCCCGTGAACTGGGCCGCAAGGCGGCGGTCGTGGGCGATCTGGTGTGGATCGTCGGCGACCTGTCCGGCAAGAAGGACACGCTGGCCCGCATCGTGCGGATCGAGGAGCGCAAGTCCGTCCTGCGGCGCACCGCCGACGACGACGACCCCTACGAGCGGGTGGTCGTCGCCAACGCCGACCAGCTGGCCATCGTGACGGCCCTGGCCGACCCGGAGCCGCGGCCCCGCATGATCGACCGCTGCCTGGTCGCGGCGTACGACGCGGGGCTGGAGCCGCTGCTCGTGCTCACCAAGTCCGACCTGACCTCCGCGGACAAGATCCTGGAGATCTACTCCACCTTCGGCCTGAACTACGTGGTGACCAACCGCGAGGAGCTCGCCTCGGGCGACGCGGCCGACCGGGTGCGCGAGCGCCTCGACGGCCGGATCACCGCCTTCGTCGGGCACTCCGGCGTCGGCAAGACCACCCTGGTGAACTCGCTGGTCGCCGAGGGCCGCCAGCGTGCCACCGGCCACGTCAACGCGGTCACCGGCCGCGGCCGGCACACCACCACCTCGGCCCTCGCGCTGCCGCTGCCGAGCGGGGACGGCTGGGTCATCGACACCCCGGGCGTGCGCTCCTTCGGCCTGCACCACGTGGACCCGTCCCGGGTGATCCTGGCCTTCCCGGACCTGGTGCCGGGGACCGAGGAGTGCCCGCGGGCGTGCAGCCACGACGAGCAGGACTGCGCGCTCGACAAGTGGGTGGAGGACGGCCACGCGGACCCGGCGCGGCTGTATTCGCTGCGGCGGCTGCTGCAGACGCGCGAGCGCCGCGAGGGCGACTGACCGTCCGGGCGGGCTCCGGCCGCGTTTGTCGAGGGCCCTGCCTGGATAAATGCATAATCGCACCAAGTGACGCGATGTCACGTAACGCGGGGAGGCATTCGACATGGCGTGGCTGCTGGTCGTGGTCGCGGGACTCCTGGAGACCGGTTTCGCGGTCTGCCTCAAGCTCTCCCACGGTTTCACCCGGCTGTGGCCGACCGTCGCCTTCGCGTGCTTCGCGCTCGGCAGCTTCGGTCTGCTGACGCTGGCGCTCAAGAAGCTCGACGTGGGACCGGCGTACGCGGTGTGGACGGGCATCGGCGCCGCCGGGACGGCGATCTACGGCATGATCTTCCTCGGCGACCTGGTCTCCACCCTCAAACTCGTCTCGATCTCGCTGGTCATCCTCGGCGTCATCGGGCTCCAGCTGTCCGGCTCGGCACACTGAGCATCCTGCGCAGCTCGCCCGGACCCGGCTCCTCCGCCGGGGCGATCACATAGGACAGGGCGAGCCGTACCGCGAGTTCGCAGCGCTGCGGGCCCTCCCCCGGCGTCAGCGCGGCCGCCGCCCGGTCCCGGACGGCCCGGGCCAGCTCCCCGGGGCCGGGCGCGCGGCCGCCGGCGGCGGGCAGGCCCGCGTCCCAGGCACCGGTGAGCAGGGCCCGTACGAGGGGCTGGGCGCGGGCCGCCCGTACGGTCCACTCCGCGACGGCGGCGAGCCGCTCGGTGGCCTGGGCCGGGGCGGACAGGGCCCGGTCCACCCCGTCGAGGTAGCGGTCGGCCTCGCGGCGGACCAGGGCGCGGCCCAGGCCCGCCTTGCCGCCGAACTCGTTGTAGAGGGTCTGCCGGGACACCCCGGCAGAGGCGGCCACGTCGACCATCCGCACGTCGGGCCAGGGGCGCGCCGAGAGCGCCGCTCCCGCCGCCTCCAGTAAGGACTCCCGGGCTGCCGGCATCCGCGCCTCCCCGTTCGGCTCCGTCCGGTCAGAGTTGACGGGTCGCCAGATCCTGTCAAGGGCGCGTCGGGGCCGCACTGTGGACTGCGTTGGTCGGGGTCCGGGAGTCTCGATACTGTTCGGGCATGTCCGAGTATGACGATGACCTGCGCCTTGCCCTCGAACTCGCCGACGCGGCGGACGCCGCCACGATGGAGCGGTTCCGCGCCCTCGACCTGAAGGTCGAGACGAAGCCGGACATGACCCCGGTGAGCGAGGCGGACAAGGCGGCCGAGGAGATCATCCGGGCCGGTATCGCGGCCGCCCGGCCCGACGACGCCATCCTGGGCGAGGAGTACGGGCTCAAAGGCAGCGGTCCGCGCCGCTGGGTCGTGGACCCGATCGACGGCACCAAGAACTACGTGCGCGGGGTCCCGGTCTGGGCGACGCTGATCTCCCTGATGACCGAGGGCGAGGACGGCGGGTTCCGCCCGGTGGTGGGCGTGGTGTCCGCGCCGGCGCTGGGCCGCCGCTGGTGGGCGACCCGCGGCGGCGGCGCGTACGCGGGCGGCGCGCTCGGCGGGACGACGGCCATCGGCGTGTCCGAGGTGGCCGGACTGGGCGACGCCTCGTTCGCGTACTCCTCCCTCAGCGGCTGGGAGGAGCAGGGCCGGCTCGCCGGCTTCCTGGACCTGGCGCGCGCATGCTGGCGCACCCGCGGCTACGGCGACTTCTGGCCGTACATGATGGTCGCCGAAGGCTCGCTGGACCTGTGCGCGGAGCCGGAGCTGAACCTGTGGGACATGGCGGCCATCGCGGTCGTGGTCCAGGAGGCGGGCGGCCGTTTCACCAGCCTCGACGGGGTGGACGGGGTGCACGGCGGGAACGCCGCGGCCTCGAACGGCCTGCTCCACGAGGAGATGCTGGGCCTGCTGCGCCCGCGCTCCTGAGCCGGCCGCGACACCCCCTGGCGCTGTTCGCGCGCCCTTGCACGCCTCCTTGTCGGCCCTGCGGGTCCATGGGAATCTGATACTCCCCACGCTTGTGCGCTTGTGAAGCGTTTCTCTTGAGGCGGCTCCTCAGGCACACCCACCCAGGCGGGGGGACTCACCCCAGGAGGTGGCTCTCTTCATGCTCGTCCGTGACGCCATGAGCACCGTGATCCTCACCCTCGGACCCGCACACACCCTCCGGCAGGCGGCCTGCCTGATGTCCGGCCGGCGCGTCGGCGCGGCCGTCGTCCTCGACCCCGACCACAGCGGAATCGGCATCCTGACCGAGCGCGACATCCTCAACTCCATCGGCGCGGGCCACGATCCGGACCGGGAGTCCGTGGGCGCGCACACCACCAACAACGTCGTGTTCTGTACCCCTGAGGCCACCGTGCAGGAAGCCGCCGAGGCAATGGCGCACGGCGGTTTCCGGCACCTGATCGTGCTGGAGCACGGCGGACCGGTCGGCATCGTGTCCGTACGGGACGTCATCCGCTGCTGGGCGCCGGCGCGGCGCACGGTCCCCGCCTGAAACGACGCCGGGCCGCAGCCCTCCGAGGAGGGCTGCGGCCCGGCGTCCTGCGACGGCAAGCGCTCCGTGTCAGCCGCGGAGGGCCTGGACCGCGGCCTCGAGCCGCTTGCCGAAGTCACCGTCCGCCTGGCGGAAGTTGTCGATCGCACGCTCGACGATGTCGTCGCGGGAGACCTTCGCGATGAAGCCGGACAGGTTCTCGATCAGGCGGGCCTTCTCGTCCTGCGAGTACAGGCGGTAGAGGTTGCCGGCCTGGACGAAGTCGGTGTCCTCGCTGTGGACGGCGGCGGCGTGGTTGCCCGTGCCACCGGTGACGTCGATGGGCTGCCACAGCGGGCGGTCCGTCTGGTGCGGGCCGCCGAAGGAGTTCGGCTCGTAGTTCTTCGCGCCCTTGTGGCGGCCGTCGTACAGGTGGCCGTCGCGGGAGTTGGTGCGCGCCTCGGTGGCGTGCGGGCGGTTCACCGGCAGGTGGTCGGCGTTGATGCCGACGCGGTAGCGGTGGGCGTCGCCGTAGCCGAAGAGGCGGCCCTGGAGCATCTTGTCCGGGGAGGGACCGATACCGGGGACGAAGTGCGCCGGCGAGAAGATCGACTGCTCGACCTCGGCGAAGACGTTCTCCGGGTTGCGGTTGAGCTCCAGCTTGCCGATCTCGATCGGCGGGTAGTCCTCGTGCGGCCACACCTTGGTGAGGTCGAACGGGTTGAAGCGGTACTGGGCCGCCTCGGCCGCGGGCATGATCTGGACCTGCACGGTCCAGGTCGGGAAGTCGCCGCGCTCGATGGACTCGCGCAGGTCGCGCTGGTGCGAGTCGGGGTCCTCACCGGCGAGGGCGTTGGCCTCGGCCTGGGTGAGGTTCTTGATGCCCTGGTCGGTCTTGAAGTGGTACTTGACCCAGAAGACCTCGCCGGCCTCGTTGTTCCACTGGAACGTGTGCGAGCCGTAGCCGTTCATGTGGCGGTAGGACGCCGGGATGCCGCGGTCGCCGAACAGCCAGGTCACCTGGTGGGTCGACTCGGGCGACAGACCCCAGAAGTCCCAGACGTTGTCCGCCTCCTGCGAGCCCGTGTACGGGTCGCGCTTCTGGGTGTGGATGAAGTCGGGGAACTTGATGGCGTCCTTGATGAAGAACACCGGGGTGTTGTTGCCGACGAGGTCGTAGTTGCCCTCTTCGGTGTAGAACTTCAGCGCCCAGCCGCGGGGGTCACGGACGGCGTCGGCGCTGCCGAGGTTGCCGGCGACGGTGGAGAAGCGCAGGAAGGTCTCGGTCTTCTTGCCGACCTGGGACAGGAACGCGGCCCGGGTCCACTGCGATACGTCGCGGGTCAGCGTGAAGGTGCCGTAGGCACCGGCGCCGCGGGCGTGCACCACGCGCTCCGGGATGCGCTCGCGGTTGAAGTGCGCGAGCTTTTCCAGCAGCAGCTGGTCCTGGACCAGTACGGGGCCGCCGACACCGGCGGTCTCGCTGTTCTGGTTGTCGGCGACCGGCGCTCCGGCCTCCGTGGTGAGCGGTCCCTGCGTCACGTGCGCCTCCTGCGTCATCCCTGCATGTCCTGTCCTTGGCGTTTGCCGTACACGATCCTACGATGGACTTTGTCTAAGTCAAGTAAGCATCCAATTCCGCACTGATTCGGGAGTTACACCGAATCCCCTCACTGTTAGGCTGATGTCTATGAGTGACCTGCTGGATCGACTTCGCGGACGCGGCTGGCGCATGACGGCGCAGCGGCGCGTCGTGGCCGAGGTGCTCGACGGTGACCACGTACACCTGACGGCCGACGAGGTGCACGCGCTCGCGGTGGCCAAACTGCCCGAGATCTCGCGTGCGACCGTCTACAACACCCTGGGCGAGCTCGTCACCCTCGGTGAGGTCCTGGAGGTCTCCACGGACCGCCGCGCCAAGCGGTACGACCCCAACGCCCACCGGCCCCACCAGCACCTGGTCTGCGCCCAGTGCGGCGCGATCCGCGATGTGCACCCGGCGGGCAATCCGCTGGCCGACCTGCCCGACACCGAGCGCTTCGGCTTCACGGTCTCGGCGGTCGAGGTGACGTACCGCGGCGTGTGCCCGAACTGCGCCGCCGCCTGAGCATCCGCACGCGCGAAGGGCCCGGACCCCCTGGGGGTCCGGGCCCTTCCGCATTCGACTTCTGTTCGCGCTCTTGGCAGACGGAAACGACTCAGGGCCCGTATCCATTGGATCCGGGCCCTAAGCCTTCAGTAGCGGGGACAGGATTTGAACCTGCGACCTCTGGGTTATGAGCCCAGCGAGCTACCGAGCTGCTCCACCCCGCGTCGGTAAACCCAACGTTACGTGAAGGCCCCCGGCAGATGCAAATCGGTTAACCGGCCAGTCCGCGGTGCAGCAGTGAGGTCAGCGTCTCCACCACCTCGTCGTCGTCGAGCCCGGCCCCGCCGGTCATGGCGGCATACCCCAGCATCGAGATCATCGCCCCCATCGCCGCGGCGACCAGCTCGGGGTCCCCGGGCAGTTCACGGCCCTGTTCGCGCATGTACGCGAGGTGCTCGCGCAGCGGTGCGGTGTCCCCGAGAAGCCGATCCCAGGCCTGGCCCGAGCCGGGCGGCTCGGCCATGGACTTCTGGAAGAGGGCGACCACGACGGGCAGGTGGTCGCGGAAGACGCGCCAGGTGACGGCCACATGGGTACGCAGCTGCGCACGGTCGGCGAGGTCGTGCTCGCGGGGGTGGTCGTGAGCGCCGACCTCCACGTCCACCTGGGCCCCCATGTCCGCGAGCAGCGCGTCCAGCAGTTCGTCCTTGCCGGCGAAGTGCTCGTAGAACGAGCCGGTGGACCGGCCGGCGGCCTTGGTGATGTCGGTGATCTTCGTCTGCGCGTAGCCCCGCTCCAGGAAGAGCGCCCGCGCCGCCTCCTTGAGCGCCGCCTCCGTGCCGGCCGCCCGCTCCTTGCGCACTCCCACTGCGATCCCCGCTCCCACTTGACGTCGCCTTCTCGGTCTCATCATACTGAATCGAGTTTCACCGAATCGAAGTTCAGTGAATGCACATTCAGCGAATGGAGTCAGGCATGCGTGTGTCAGTCATCGGGGGCGGAGTGGCCGGAGCGGCGAGCGCGGTCGCGCTGCGCCGCGCCACCGGCGCGGAGGTCACGGTCCACGAGGCGTACGAGGACCCGGCCGGCCAGGTGGGCTCGTTCCTGAGCCTCGCCGTCAACGGGCTGCGGGGACTGGAGGCGCTGGGCTGCCTCCCGGCGGTCCAGGCCGCCGGGTTCCCGGTCGCCCTCCAGCGGATGTGGTCCTCCTCGGGCAAGCTCCTCGGGGAGGTGCCCCGCGGCCGGCGCGCCTCGGACAGCCTGCACAGCACGACCCTGCTGCGCGGGCGGCTGGTGGAGGTGCTGCGCGCCGAGGCGGTACGCGCCGGCGCCCGGATCGAGACGGGGCGGCGGGTGGACCCGGCGGACCTGGACGCGGACCTGGTGGTGGCGGCCGACGGCATCTGGTCCGCCACCCGCACCTCGCTGGACCCGGCGGCGCCGCAGGTCCGCTATGCGGGCCTCTACAGCGTGTCCGGGGTCTCCGAGGGCGTGCACCTCACCCCCGGCACCTACCACTTCGTCTTCGGGCGCCGCGGGGCCTTCCTCTGCGTCCCGGCCGCCGACGGCACGGTCTGGTGGTCGGCCCAGGTGCCCTCACCGGAGCCCCCGGACCCGGCGGAGGTCACCCGGGGCCTGCTGGCCGAGCTGTACGGCAAGGAGGAGCTGCCGCTCTCCCTGATCCGGGCGGCGACCCGCGTCGACCGCCCGATGCCGATGCACCGGCTGCCGGACGTGCCCGTCTGGCACGACGGGCGCACCGTACTGATCGGCGACGCGGCCCACCCGGTGGGGGCCGGGCAGGGCGCGTCGATGGCGATCGAGGACGCGGTGGCCCTGGCGCGCTGCGTGGAGGACGGGCCGGACGTGGCCGGCGCCCTGGCCGAGTACACCCGCCTACGCCGCCCCCGGGTGGCCCGGATGACCCGGACCGCGGCGACCAACCGCGACTCGAAGACCCCTGGCACGGTGCAGCGCCGCGTCAACGACCTGCTGATGCCGCTGGCCTTCCGGCACGTCTACGCCCGCTCCACCTCCTGGCTCTACCGCTGAGAGCCGGAGCCGGAGCGGGGTGCGGGGCTCAGGCCGAGAGTTCCTCGGCCAGGGCCTCGCGGAGCCGGGCCGCGCGTTCCGAGACCTCGGCCGGGCCCAGTTCCATGGCGCGCACGCACCACTTCTGGCCCTCCGCGAGGTCCCCGTGGCGGGCCGCCAGCAGGCCGAGGCGCAGGGCGGCGCGGCCGTGGCCCGCCACCGCCGCGCGGGTCCACCACAGGGCGGCCTCCGGCTCGTTGCCCTCGCGGGCCAGCAGCAGACCCAGGTTGAAGGCTCCGTTGCGGGAGCCGGCCTCGGCCGCCTCCCGATACCAGCGGGCGGCGACCGCCAGGTCACCGCGGGCGGCGGCGAGCATGCCGACCCGCACCTGGGCCCGGCGGTGCCCCAGCTCGGCGGCCCGCTCGTACCACTCCTCGCTCTCGGTGCGCGGGGCGCCGCCCGCGGACTCGCCCAGTGCCACCGGCTCCGGCGGCGGGGCCAGCGACTCCAGCAGCGCGGCCAGGCGGAACGCCGCCTCCGCGCTGCCACCGCCCGCCGCGCAGCGCAGGTGCCGCTCGGCCGCCCGGTCCTCGCCGTCGCGGACCAGCGCGATGCCGACCTGGAGCGCCGCGTCGGTGTGACCGGCCGACGCCGCCCGCTCGTACCACTTCAGCGCGGTCCGGTCCTCGTCGCGGCTGGCGAACAGGATCCCGAGGTTGAACGCGGCGTCGACACTGCCCGCCTCCGCCGCCTTCGAGAACCACGGCTCGGCGCCCGCCGCGTCCCCGCCCTGGAGCAGCAGGATCGCCAGCGCGTTGGCCGCCTCGCGGTGCCCGGCGTAGGCCGCGCGCCGGTACCACTGCTCGGCCTGCGCGGTCCGGTCCTGTGCGACGCACAGCAGTGCAAGGTTGTACGCCCCGTTTTGATCGCCCGCGTCCATGGCGGACCGGTACCAGCGCTCCGCGGTCTGCGTCTCGCCGCGAGCGGCGTGCAGCGCGCCCAGCGCGTTGGCGGCGTTGCCGTCGCCGTCCTGCGCCGCCCGGTGCCACCAGACGGCCGCGCTCTCCTCGTCGCCCGCGTCACGCAGCAGGAAGCCGAGCGCGCACGCCGCCCGCGCCTCCCCCTGCTTGGCGGAGGTCAGGTACCAGCGCCCGGCCTCCTTGAGCTCGCCGCGCGCCTCCAGCAGCGCGCCCAGGTGCAGCGCGGCGCGCCGGTGCCCGCGGGCGGCGGCCTGCCGGTACCACTGCTCGGCCTCGGCGGGGTCGCCCTTGCGCAGGTGCCTCGCCAGCCGGTACGCGGCTTCGCGGTGGCCCTGTTCGGCGGCGGCGCGGAACCAGCGCTCGACTCCCTTGTCCCCGCGGTGCTCCAGGAGGTCGGCCAGTCCGTACGCACCCAGCGCGTGGCCGGATTCGGCCGCCTGCCGCATCCAGTACTCGGCGGCGGGCTCGTCCCCGCGCTCGCGGAAGTAGCGGCCCAGGGCGTGCGCGGCGGGGGCGGAGCCGGCGACGGCGGCGACCCGCCACCAGTCGGCGGCCTCCTCCGGGTAGCCGCGCTGGTGCAGGAGCACGCCCAGGTTGTTCGCGGCGGCGCGGTCACCCTCGCCGGTGGCTCCCCGCAGGTACGGCTCGGCGCCGTCGAGGTCGCCGCGGCGCAGCAGCAGCGCGCCGAGCACGCTCATGGCACCGGGGTCGCCCTTGTCGGCGGCCACCCGGTGACGGGCCTCCAGCTCGGCGTCGCTCGCCGCGTCGGTCTCGGCGAACATCTCCTCCGCGAAATCCGCATCGATCAGTGCGGTCTGTGCGGCGACGCCCGGAGTCGCCCCCTCGGCCTCTGTGTCCGTCCCGGACTCCGCCCTCACAAACCGCCCTGTCTCCAGCAGAGTTGACCTGTCCCCCATAAATCCCATCGTCGCATCACCTGCTACCCGCGTACACCTGGTATGTCGCAGCCAGTGAGGTCACTACAGCGTTTTGTCGACATGCCCACAGTGGGGTAAGTCAAACACGCTCAACCGACAACTCACCCTCCCTGGTGACCGCGTGTTGGCCCCGGGCATGACGAAGGCCCGGATCCCATGGATCCGGGCCTTCGTCTTCAGTAGCGGGGACAGGATTTGAACCTGCGACCTCTGGGTTATGAGCCCAGCGAGCTACCGAGCTGCTCCACCCCGCGTCGGTGAAACCACAGTATCACGACACGGGGTGGAGCCATTACCCATTGATCACTGGCCGGACGGTGCGGGCGTCGCGACCTTCGCCTCGGCGTCGATCGCACGCTTCAGCGCCGCCTTGATCTCCTCCTGGGCCTTGCCGAAGGCCGCCCAGTCACCGGCCTGACGGGCCTTCTCGGCATCGTCGATGGCCTTCTGGGCGTCGCCCAGGGCCGCCTTGACCGTCGGGTCCTGAATCGTCGGCGGCGTGACCGTGCCGTCGCCCGGCGGCTGGACCGGGGGCACCGGAACGGTCGGCGCCTCGGCCCCGAAGACCACGTTCAGCGCCTTCTCGAGCGTGTCCTCGAAGGCCGTCTGGTTGCCGTAGGTCACGAGCACCTTGCGCAGCAGCGGGTACTTCAGGCCGGAGCTGCGGACGTAGACCGGCTCGACGTAGAGCATTCCGCCGTCGAGCGGCACCGCGAGCAGGTTGCCGTACTCGATCTCCGAGTCACCACCGCGCAGCAGGCGGATGGACTCGGCGATCTTCGGTTCGGACTGGAACTTGCTCTGCACCTGGCCCGGGCCGTCCGGCGGCTTGCTCGTCGGCATCTTCAGAATGCGGATCTTGCCGTACTCCGGGGTGCCCGGATCGGCGTTGACCGCCATGAAGGCACTCAGGTTGGGCCGCTCGTTCGGCGTGAACGTCGTGGTGAGCGAGAAGACCTGGTCCTTCTCCTTCTGACCCGGCATCTTCATCGACAGGTAGTACGGCGGAACCGCCGTGCCGGCCTTGGTCGTCGGGTCGTCCGGGACCGCCCACGCCTCACTGCCGCTGAGGAAGGTCTGCGGGTCGGTGACGTGGTAGCGGGTCAGCAGCTCGCGCTGGACCTTGAAGAGGTCCTGCGGGTACCGGAGGTGGTCCATGAGCGGCTTGGCGATGTCGGCCTTGGGCTTCACCGTGCCCGGGAAGGCCTTCATCCAGGTCTTCAGGACCGGGTCCGCGGTGTCCCACTGGTACAGGTCGACCGAGCCGTCGTACGCGTCGACGGTGGCCTTCACCGAGTTGCGGATGTAGTTGACCTGGTTCTCCTGGGCGACCACCGCGCGCTGGCTGTTGGTCAGCGAGTCCGCGGTGCTCTGGCCCAGCGTGGTGCGCGAGGCGTACGGGTAGCCGTTGGTGGTCGTGTACGCGTCGACGATCCACTTGATCCGGCCGTCGATCACGGCCGGGTAGGGCGCGCCGTCGATGGTCAGCCACGGGGCGACGGCCTCGACGCGCTGCTTGGGCGTGCGGTTGTAGAGGATCCGCGAGCCGTCGCCGATGGCGCCCGAGTAGAGGATCTGCGGCTCGTTGAAGGTGAGCGCGTAGGCGGCCCGGTTGACCGGGCTGTCCAGATTGACTCCGGAGCCGCCCTTGTAGCTCGTCTCCTTCTCGCCCTTGTCGTCCGAGTAGTCGAGCTCCTTCTGCGGTCCGCCGACGATCGAGTACTGCTTCGTCTGCTCGCCGTAGTAGATGCGCTGCTCGAAGTCCGTGCCGAACATGCCCTTGGAGGGCAGGTCGGACTGGGTGAAGTCGGGGGCGCCGTCCTTCACGGTGGTGCCCTTGGCCGCGACCACGCCGTAGCCGTGCGTGTACTTGAAGTGGTCGTTGATCCAGTTGTTCTTCGGGATGCCGCCGATGTTCAGCTCGCGCAGCCCGATGACCGTGTCCTGGCCGCTGTACCGATCCACGGCCAGCGTGGACGGGAAGGCGTAGTAGCCCTTGACCTGCTGGAGCTGCTGGAACGCCGGCGAGACGATGTTCGGGTCGAGGATGCGGATGCTGGCCGTGGAGTCGGCCTCGGGGCGGAGCTTGCCCCGGTCCTCCGTCTGCGGGACGCCCGGGTAGTCCGTGACCTCGGAGCCGGCGATGCCGTAGGCGTCGCGCGTGGCCTTGATGTTCTTCTGGACGTAGGGGGATTCCTTGGCCTGCTCGTTCGGCTGGACCTGGAACTTCTGCACGATCGCCGGGTAGAGCCCGCCGATCAGGATCGCCGAGAGCACCATCAGGCCGAAGCCGATGACCGGCAGCTGCCAGGTGCGGCGCCACAGCGTCGCGAAGAACAGCACGGCGCAGATCGCGGCGATGGCGACGAGGATCGTCTTCGCCGGCAGGTAGGCGTTCGCGTCGACGTAGCGCAGGCCCGTCCAGTTGTCGGCGGCCTTGAAGTCGCTGGACTTCACGGCCAGCCCGTACCGGTCGAGCCAGTAGGCGACCGCCTTCAGCGTGACGAAGAGGCCGAGCAGCACCGACAGGTGCCCGGTCGCGGCGGCGGTGGCCCGGGCGCCCGGGCTGGTCACGCGCAGTCCGCCGTAGAGGTAGTGCACGACGGCCGCGGCGATCACCGACAGCACGACCGCGGCGAAGCCGAAGCCGAGCAGGAAGCGGTACCAGGGCAGGTCGAAGGTGTAGAAGGACACGTCCATGTGGAACTGCGGGTCCTTCGTACCGAAGGCCACCCCGTTCACGTACATGAGCCAGGTCTTCCACTGACCGGCCGCCGAGGCTCCGGCGATCAGGCCGACGAGCACGGCGATCCCGAGGAGCAGCCACTTCTTGTAGGGGGCGATGCTCATCCGGTACCGGTCGAGGCTCTGCTGTTCCATCGACATCGCGCTGAGCGGCGGCCGCAGCCGGTGGGCCAGCCAGATGTTCAGCCCGACCGCGCCCGCCATCAGCAGACCGAAGACGGCGAAGAGGCCGATCTTGGTCCACAGCGTGGTGGTGAAGACGGTCGAGTACTTCACGGAGCGGAACCAGAGCCAGTCAGTCCAGAAGCCCGCGAACATGATGAAGAGCATGGCCAGGACGGCCAGCACGCCCAGGGTCATGAGGAGAGTTCGGGCCCGCCGGGAGGGGCGGCCGACTCTCATCCGTGGCCCGGAAGGGCCTCCGCCGCGGTCCGGCATCTGGAAAGCCAAGGTGCGCACCTCGAAAGTCGCTGAGTCTGGTAATGAACGGGCCCCCGATCGTAGAGCCCACTCATGCAACTTACTGAGGCTTCGGTCAGTTCCCGGTATCCGGTGGAAAGGAGGCAGGATGTTGTCCATGTCCAACCTTTCACCTTCCCCCGGCACCCCCATGGCGGCCGGCCCGCTGACCCGCGCCTGCCTCGAGATCGACGAGTACGCGGCCGGTCTCGGCTGGGACAAGCCCGCGCGGCTCTTCGCGCTCGTCGACACCGCCCGGCTCAAGAAGCAGGAGCCGGGGCTCGCGAGCCAGCTCGGTCTCGACCAGGACGACGCCGGCAAGTCCTCGCTGACCCCGATCGAGCAGGACGAGGTTCCGAAGGGGACCCCGCTCGACAAGTTCCTGGGCACGATCGCCTGGCCCGACGCCGTCGTCGGCTGCGCGCTGACCGTGGAGCGGCTGATGCTGCCGCCGTCCGCGGAGGCGTCCGTACCGGAGGGCCTGGGCGACAAGCAGCTCTCGAAGTGGGTCGCCGGTCACCCCGAGCGGCAGGAGGTCCGCCTCACCGTGGCCGTGCTGCGCGACGGCTCGCGCGAGTCGGCCGTACGGCTGCGCGAGAAGGACTCCTCGACGGAGGTCCTCACCGGTGCGGGGCTGGTGCCCGGGCTGGCGGAGGCGCTGGCGGCGACCTTCTCGTAGGCCGGATCGTCAGGGGGGACCGATCGGTCAGGGCTTGCACTGCGGCAGCCCTGCCGTGTCCCCCTTGCTGATCTTCTGGAGCGCCTTGGTGGCGTCGTCGATGGTGGCGACCTTGACCAGGGTCAGCCCGCCGGGCACGTTCGAGGCCGCGGAGGCGCAGTTCTCGGCGGGCGTCAGGAAGTACTCGGCGCCGGCCTGCCGGGCACCGATGGTCTTCATCTGGATGCCGCCGATGGGGCCGACCTTGCCCGTGTCGTCGATGGTGCCGGTGCCCGCGACGAACTTGCCGCCGGTCAGATCCTCCGGGGTGAGCTTGTCGACGATGCCGAGGGCGAACATCAGGCCGGCGCTCGGGCCGCCGACGTCCGCGAGCTTGATGTCGATCGTGAACGGGAACGTGTGGTCGGTGCCCGCCCGGATGCCGACGATGGCGTGGCCGTCGCCCTCCGCCTTGCCCGCGGCGATCGTCACCTTCGAGGTGGCGGGGGTCTCGTTGCCGGCCTTCACCGCCTCGGTCGCCTCCTTGGCGGGCACGATGGTGAATTCAACCGGCTCGCCCGGCTTGTGCTTGGTGACGAGCTTGGCCACGTCCTCGGGGGCGACGACGGCGGTGCCGTCCACCGCCTTGACCACGTCACCGGCGTGCAGCCGGCCCTCGGAGGGGCTGTCCTTGACCACCGTGGAGACGATCACCCGGGCGGTGACCGGGACGCCGAGCTGCTTCAGGGCCGCCACCTTGGCGCTCTGCTGCGACTGGCTGAACTCCTCGGCGTTCTCCTGGGTGGACTCCGCCTCGGTCTTGCCGTCCGGGTAGAGGTTCTCGTGCGGGACGACGATGTTGTCGCCGGCCAGCCAGCCGTACACCGCTTCCACCAGGCTCATGTCGTAGTCCGCGCCGGTGACGCGGACCGTCGTCATGTTGAGGTGGCCGCTGGTCGGGTACGTCTTGCGCCCCGAGATGTTGAGAACGGGCGCGCCGTGCGAGTCCCCGAGGGTGTTCACGGTCGGGCCGGGGCTCATCTCGGAGTACGGGACCTTGATGAACACCCCTGCGCAGAGCAGCGCGAACAGCACCAGGGTGGAAGCGAGCATCGTCGCGGTGCGGCGTGGCATGGATCCGACAGTACGGGACGGCCCTGGCGGGCGGCCCTCGGGGCCGGTCCGTACGGGGGCCGTGCGCGAAACTCTCAGCGGTTTCTCACGGACCGCGGCCGAGTCGGCGGCGGTCCGGAGCGGGCCGGACGCGGAGCGTCAGACAGCTCGGACGGCGCGGAAAGCGCGAACAGCTCCGGCGGCGTCAGACGGCATCGGAGGCGGAGTGTGCGGTGTGTGTGGAATGGGCGTCCGCCGTGGCCCTGCCCTGATCGGCATTGGCCATGGCTTCCCGGAAGCGCGCGTAGCCCGCGAGCTCGGATATGTCGCCCTGTGTGCGGTCGCGTGCCGCCCAGCTGCCCCATATCGCCGCTCCGATCGCAGCGACCAGCGGAATCAGCAACCACGCCAAAGACGCCATGAGCGAGCCTCCCTACCCCGAAGTACGTTTCGTTGGTGGCTTCAACGCTCGTGCCCGTGGGGGGGTTACGCAAATCGAGGGCGTGTTGCGCGGCCGAACGGGTGCGAGGTTACCGCCTTCCGGGTGGCACTCCCCGACCGGGGGTTCAGCAGGCGCCGACCCACTCCTCGCTGCCGTCGCTGAAGGTCTGGTGCTTCCAGATCGGGACCTCGTGCTTGAGGTCGTCGATCAGCATCCGGGCGGCCTCGAAGGCCTCGCCGCGGTGCGGGCAGGACACGGCGACGACGACCGCCAGGTCGCCCACGGCCAGGTCGCCGACGCGGTGCACGGCCGCCAGGGCGCGGACGGGGAACTTGGCCACGACGCGCTCGGCCACGCGGCGCATCTCGGCCTCGGCGGTCGGGTGGCAGGAGTAGCCGAGCGAGTCGACGTCCGCCCCGCTGTCGTGGTTGCGCACCGTGCCGACGAAGAGCGTCGTACCGCCCGAGGCGTCGTCTCCGACGGCCTGGAAGACCTCGTCGATCGACAGGGCGGTCTCGCGGATCTGGAGCAGCCGGATCGGGTCCGAAGCGGCCTGCTCACCGGGGTGGTCGAAGTGCGGTGCCATGCCTTCATCGTGCCCTAGCCGCTGACAGGGCGAAATAGCAGATTCGCCCGGGGCGGGGCCGCCGCCTTGGGAGCCTCCTACAGGACGGGCCCGCGCGGGCCCGTCCGTCCGTCCGCCGTCCGTCCGGCCGCAGGGCGGGCTTCCGCGGGTCCGGGCGGGGTCAGATACCGCGCCGCTTGCGCGCCAGGCGGACCGCGGCGGCCGCGCCCAGCAGCGCCACCGTCGCGCCCGCCGCACCGGCGGCCGTGGCGGCGTCCCTGCGGCCCAGGCGGCGGCCCGCGACCGTGTGGCGGCCCGCGACCTCCTGGAGGAGCTCGGCGAGCACCTCCTCGTTGGTCCAGCGCGGCCGCCAGCCCGCCGCGTGCAGCCCGCTGACGCTGACCACCCACGGGTGCATCGTGTACGCGAGGTCTCCGGCCGGGGAGGGGGTCAGGCCGATCCGGTGCAGCCGGGCCGCGGCGCCCAGCGCGACCGCCGAGGGCAGCTCCATGCGGCGGATGCCGCTGAGCTCCTCGACCTCCTCCTGCTCCAGCCACCCCTCGCAGCCCACGGCCAGCTCGCCCTCGACCTTCTCCAGGGCCGCGTACTCCAGGGCGCTGACCAGGTCGTCCACGTGGCAGAACTGCCAGGTCGGGCGGGATCCCGCCACCACGAGCAGCCGCGGGGACTCGAAGTAGCGGGTCAGGGCTGTGTCGGTGCCACCGACCAGGACGGCCGGGCGGATCACGGTGACGTTCAGTCCGGGGTGCGCGCGCGGGGCCCGGCGGCCGAGGCGCTCGATCTCCAGCAGGTCGCCGACGCCGGTCGCCTCGGCGGTGGCCCGCAGCTCGGAGTCCTCGGACAGCGGGATGTCGTTGTCCGGCAGGGCCCCGTAGACCATCGCCGAGGTGCACAGCACGACCCGGTGCACCCCGGCCGCGGCGGCCGCCGTCAGGACGGTCTGGGTGCCGCGCACGTTGTAGGCGGTACGGGCCGCCGGGTCAGTCTCCAGGTCCAGGTCGAGGGCGAGGTGCACCACGACGTCCGCCCCGCGCAGCTTCTCGGCGATCGCGGGGTCCCGTACGTCGAGGATGTGCCACTGCGCGGCGGCGCAGTCCCCCCGCCTCTCGTCGATGGCGACGACCTGCTTGACCTCCTCGGAGGCGGCCAGGCGGGCCACCAGGGCCGCGCCGACCCCGGACGCGGCGCCGGTCACGGCGATCACGGGGCTGCGCCGGCGGATGCCCTGCGGGTTTCGCGGCTGGCGAACGCCGGGGGCGCCGTCACCGGGCTCGGAGCTGTTTTCGTCGTCGGGCATCGCGCGAAACTGCGGATCTGGGGAACTCACCGGGCGTCTCCAGCGGTTGTCTTCAGTAGGGACGCGCCGTGACGCGTACCCACCAGGTGATGTCCATCCTGCCGCAGCCCAGCAGTCGGCGGAGCACCGAGCCCGGATGCGGCCGCGGTGTCTACGCTGGGTGGTGTTGTCGGACCATTGCCCGTCGGCTCCCGCCGGCGGCCCTACGAGCCGAGGAAACCCGTGAGCGACACCCCATTCGGATTCGGCCTTCCGCCGGAGGAGCCGGAAAACGGCGACGAAGGCAAGAAGAAGGGCGACCAGGGCGGTCAGGGCGGCCCGGCGAATCCCTTCGGGTTCCCCGGAATGGGCCTGCCGGGCGGCGCGGGCGCCCCCGGCGCGGACAACCCGTTCGCCGCGATGTTCGGTTCGATGAACCCGAACGACCTCGGCGCCGCCTTCCAGCAGCTCGGCCAGATGCTGAGCTACGAGGGCGGTCCCGTGAACTGGGACATGGCCAAGGACATCGCCCGCCAGAACGTCGCGCAGGGCACCGCGGACGGCGTGAAGGACACCAGCGTCGGCGTCGCCGAGAAGTCCGCCGTCGAGGAGGCCGTGCGCCTCGCCGACCACTGGCTGGACGGGGTGACCTCGCTGCCCTCGGGCGCCACCACGGCCGTGGCCTGGAGCCGCGCCGAGTGGGTCGAGGCGACCCTCCCGGTGTGGAAGGAGCTCGTGGACCCGGTCGCGGAGCGGGTCGGCGCTGCCATGGGCGGGGTCCTGCCCGAGGAGATGCAGGCCATGGCGGGCCCGCTGCTCGGCATGATGCGCTCCATGGGCGGCGCCATGTTCGGCCAGCAGATCGGCCAGGCCGTCGGCACCCTCGCGGGCGAGGTCGTCGGCTCCACGGACATCGGCCTGCCGCTGGGCCCGGCGGGCAAGGCCGCGCTGCTGCCGCTGAACATCGAGGGCTTCGGCAAGGACCTGGGCGTGCCCGCGGACGAGGTGCGGCTCTACCTGGCCCTGCGGGAGGCCGCCCACGCCCGGCTCTTCGCCCATGTGCCGTGGCTGCGCTCGCACCTGTTCGGCGCGGTCGAGGGCTACGCCCGCGGCATCAAGGTCGACACCTCGAAGCTGGAGGACGTGGTCGGCCAGCTGGACCCGTCCAACCCGGAGCAGCTGCAGGAAGCGCTCCAGGGCGGCATGTTCCAGCCGCAGGACACCCCCGAGCAGAAGGCCGCCCTGGCCCGCCTGGAAACGGCGCTCGCGCTGGTCGAGGGCTGGGTCGACGCGGTCGTGCACGAGGCCGCCAAGCCCCGCCTGACCTCGGCGGACGCGATGCGCGAGACCATGCGGCGGCGGCGCGCCTCGGGCGGTCCGGCCGAGCAGACCTTCGCGACGCTCATCGGCCTGGAGCTGCGGCCGCGCCGGCTGCGGGACGCCTCGCGGCTGTGGGCCTCGCTCACCGATGCCCGGGGCGTGGACGGCCGCGACGGCCTGTGGGAGCACCCGGACATGCTGCCGACGGCCTCGGACCTGGACGACCCGGACGGTTTCGTGCACCGCGAGCAGCTGGACTTCTCCGAGATCGACAAGATGCTCGGCGAGGCCGCCGAGAAGCGCGAGCAGGACGGCGACGAGAAGAAGTGACCCTGCACGAAGACGCTGTCCTGGTACTGAAGGCGTACGAGGACCAGAGCGAGTTGCGCGATCTCTACCTGGAGCACCTGGCGGCCCACCCGGACGGGGTCTACAAGCCGTGCGGGGCCGGGCACATCACGGGCAGCGCGCTGGTCGTCGACCCGGTGCGCGGGCGCGTCCTGCTGACCCTGCACAAGAAGCTCGGCATGTGGCTCCAGATGGGCGGCCACTGCGAGCCCGGTGACCGCACCCTCGCGGAGGTGGCGCTGCGCGAGGCCCGCGAGGAGTCGGGCATCGCGTCGGGCCTGACCCTGGTCGAGGGCGGCCCGGTGCGCCTGGACCGGCACCCGATCCCGGCTCCGTGCCACTGGCACCTGGACGTGCAGTACGCGGCGCTGGCCCCGGCCGGCGCGGTGGCGGAGATCAGCGAGGAGTCCCTGGACCTGCGCTGGTTCCCGTACGAGGAGGTGGCGGCGGTGGCCGACGCCTCCGTCGTACGGCTGCTGGAGGCGACCTTGGCCCGGCTCGGCGGCTGAGCGCGCGGACGCGGCGAAGGGGCGGCCCCTCGGAGGGACCGCCCCTTCGCCGTGCCGGGAAGGATCAGTTCCAGGCGTTGTTCTGGTTCTGCGCGTGGGAGCCCTGCTGGCCCATGCCGAACTGCGCGGCGGCGCCCTGGCCGAGCTGGGCGTTCTGCGGCGGCAGCACCTCGCTGGGCTGCACCAGCGCGACGCCGGTGCCGAGGAAGCTCAGCTCCCAGCCCTCGCCGGTGTTTCCGCGGCGCCGCCACACCCCGCTGGAGTGCGTCTGGGCCTGCATCTGCACCCGCAGCGAGGTGGACCAGGCGACGATGGCGTCCGCGTCGACGTTGACGTACTTGTCGGGCGTGACGTGCATCATCAGCGGCTGCCCGGAGGTCATCAGGGCGACCTTGCCACGGCCGGAGATGTTGAGCTGGTACTTGCCCGATCCGGAGATCCCGTACTGGCTGTCCACCGCGATGACCTCGGTGTGCAGGGCGGAGTCCAGGGCCAGCACGTAGCTGCTGTCGACCGTGAGGCCGTCCTGGTCCACGTCGATGACGTGGACGTACTGGGCCAGATTGGCCAGGTAGACCGTGCCCTGCCCGGAGCAGCGCATGAGGTCCAGGCCCTCGCCGGTGCGCTGGCGGGCGTTGCGCTGGCTCGTGCTCTGGTACTCGCCGTCGAAGTCGATGATCCCCTGGTAGGCGACCATCGCGCCCTTACGGGCGAGTACGTCGTCGGAGCCGGTCAGCGAGACCCGCAGCAGCTGCGGGTTCTGGATGGCGTAGCGGTCCTGGGACTGCGCCTCGGCGTGGGTGAAAAGTGCGCTCTGCATGATGTGTCCGCTCCCCCTCAGCCCCGGGCCCGGAGCCGGTCGGTGCTGTCCTCGCTGGGCTGCACGACGACGATGCCCTGGCCGGAGAAGGCCATCTGGTAGGCCTCCCCGCTGCCCCGGCCGATCATCGACGAGGCCTTGAAGCTGCGCTTTCCCTTGACCTTGAGATTCGGCGACCAGGCGACGAGTGCGTCGGGGTCGACGTACGTCTCGTCCTCGCCGCGGCCGCAGTCGACCACGATCGGGGTGCCGCGGGAGGTCAGGGCGACCCACCCGGTGCCCGCGATCTGCACGTTGAACAGGCCCTGGCCGGCGAACTTGGCGAGGCCCTTGACCCGCTCGACGCCCCACTGGAGGTGGGCGTCGAAGGCGAGCAGGTTGGTGCCGTTGACCGAGAGCGAGTCATTGTTGAGGTTGATGACGACCACGTCGGCGGCGTAGTCGGCGAGGTAGAGCAGGCCGTCGCCGGTGCACTTCATCAGCGGGGCGCCTTCGCCGGTGACCCACTGCGAGGCCATCTGGCGGACGGCCGGCGGGTTGGGCTCGTACTGGACGAAGCCCTCGTAGGCGACCATCGAGCCGGTGCGGGCGAAGAGGTCCTGGCCGCTCTGCATGGCGACCTTGAGCATGGCCCGGCCGTGGTTCTCCATGCGGGCCGTGACGGGGGTGGGGGCGAAGCCCGCGAGTTGCTGGTTCATTGCGTTCATGTCGGGCTCCCTCAGACCTCGTACGGCTGGACGACGATGAAGTTGCCGGGAGCGCCGCGGAACTGGAGGTTCACGGTCTCCCCGCTGTGGCCGGGGTAGGCGTTGCGCCGCAGCCGGACCTGACTGGAGATGATCACCTGCGAGGCGGCGGACCACGCGACGATGGCGTTGCTGTCCGCGAAGGTGGTCGGGGTGACGGGCAGGACCACCGGGACGCCGTGCGTCTTGACGATGACCGTGCCGGTGCCCTGGAACTGCATGGTGAACAGGGCGCCGCCGGGGATGCCGTGGCCCTCGATGCGGCGCACCTCGTGCTGGAGCGACTCGTCGAAGGCGAGGACGGCCTCGGCGGAGACGCAGATCCCGTCGCCCTGGAGCTCGATGGCGTGCAGGTGGGCGCCGTTCTCGGCGAGGAAGACCTGGCCGCGGCCGGTGCAGCGCATGAGCTGCATCTCCTGGCCGGTGGCGTTGCCGACGATGCGGCCGGCGAAGCCCGCGCCCTTGTAGCTGAAGTCGACCTTGCCCTGGTAGAGGACCATGCTGCCCTGGCGGGCGAGGACGGCCTGGCCGCCCATCGACAGGTCGACGCGCATGAGCTGCTGGTTCTGCGGGGTCCAGCGGGTGCCGGTGGGGGCTTCCTTGTACGGCTGGAGCGCGGCGGCGAGGCCGGCACCGGCGGCGGGTACGCCCTGCGGGGCGTAGCCGGGCTGCTGGCCCGGGGGCTGGCCGGGGACCTGGCCGTAGCCCGGCTGCTGCCCGTAGGGAGCGGGGGCCGGGGCGGGCGGCGGGACCTGGCCCGGGTACTGACCGGGGACCTGGCCCGGCACCTGTCCGGGGACCTGGCCGTACGAGGGCTGCTGCGGCGGCTGGCCGTACGGCGCGGGGGCCGGCGGGGCGAGCGGCGCGGCCATGGTGGGCGCGGAGTGCACCGGGGCCGGGGCCGCGGGCTGCTGGTACTGCGGCTGCGGCGCGGCGCCGGGCGCGGGCACGGGCGCGCCGAAGGACGGCGCGGGGGCCGGGGCCTGCGGGGCCTGGGCGGGGGCGCCGAACGACGGCGCCGGGGCGGCCGACTGCGGCGGCGGGGCGAAGCCGGGCGATGCGGCGGCGGGGGCCTGCTGCACCGGCTGCGCCTCCTCGGCGGCGACCTCGCCGCCGAAGTTCCGCAGCAGCGCGTCGAGGCCGCCGTCGAAGCCCTGGCCGACGGCGGCGAAGCGCCACACGTCCTTCAGGTAGAAGTCGCCGAGCATCACGGCCCGCTCGGTGGTGAACTCCGCACCGGTGAACGCGTACCGGACGACCTCTTCGCCGCCGGCCACGATCCGGATGTGGCCCGGGCCGATCTGCGACATCTGTCCGGCGCCGTCGATGGTGGCGGTGAAGGACAGTTTGTGGATGGACGGCGGAATGCGGTCCAGCGTCACCCGGAAGGATTCGGTGTCGCCCGACTGCGCACCGAGTTGCTGAATGGACTCTTCCGGCGACTTCGGCTGATTGAAGAAGACGAAGTAACGGTCGTCCGACAGCTGCTCATTGGCGTCGAGGCCGAAACAGCTGATGTCGAAGGCGAGTCCGGACCCGGCGATCTGGACGCCTACGTAGAGATCGGTGCCTGCTGTGAGATCACTGACCTTGGCCTTGTGGCCGCGTTGGAATTCCCTGGCCATACGTACGACCGTCCCCCATCCCGACTGTGAATGCGTGCCGCTCAGGCTAACGGCAACTGCCGACATCCGGCCAAGCCGGTACCGACCCGGTACAAAACACTCTGCGTGACGTGATGGACGGCCGCCGCAGCCCGCCGGCTCACTCGTCGCGGGCGGCCGGAACCGTGGGCAGCCGCTCGGCGGCGACCACGCCCTCCAGGTAGCCGCGGGCCCGCTCGGTACGCAAATAGGCCTCCAGCAGCTCCCAGAAGCGGGGTCCGTGGCCGGGCACGAGGAGGTGGGCCAGCTCGTGGAGGAGCACGTAGTCGACGACGTACTCGGGCATCCCCTGGAGCCGGTGCGAGAGCCGGATGCTGCCTTCGGCGGGGGTGCAGGAGCCCCAGCGGGTGTTCTGGTTGGTGACCCAGCGGACCGTACGGGGGCGGGCGCGGCCGTCGAAGTACTGCTCGGACAGCTGTGCGGCGCGCTCGGTGAGCTCGGCGTCCCCGAAGGTGCGTTTGCTCTCCTGGGCGGCCAGTTTGTCGAGCATGACGCCCACCCAGCGCTGCTCCTCCGCCTCGGACATCCGGGCAGGGATGAGGACGACCGTACGGTCACCCTCGCGATAGGCGGATACGGTCCTGCGGCGGCGCGCGCTCCGGCGGACTTCGACGGCGCGCTGCGATGGGTCGGCGGACACGCCACGACGGTACCCGGTGGCGGCGGCGGAAGTCCCGCCCGTCCGCGGTTCGAACACGAGGGATTCGCGGCCGATTTCAGGAACTCCATTTCCCTTCATCTCATATGCCTAATACCTCGCACCTGTGGACAAATTCCTGCACGGATTCCAGTGGGCGGGCACTGTTACGGAAGAGCAGAGGAACGGGAAACGGGCGGTGCGCATGCGCACCGGATATCGAGGGGGACATGACATGTATCCGAAGGTGAAGCCGGCGCTGGCGCGGGCATGGCGGGATCTGCAGACGGTTCAGTTCGGGGTGACACCCGCCCATGCGGTGGTGCTCGGCCCCGTGGACACGGCGACGGGCACGCTGATCGACCGGATCGACGGGACCCGGGGGATGGAGCTGCTGCGGGCCGAGGCCTCGGGGATGGGGCTGCCTGACGGCCGGGCCGACGAGGTGGTCAGGACGCTGGCGGGGGCCGGCCTGCTCGACGACGCCACGGCGGGCGGTGCACGGGCCCAGGCCGTGCGGGGGCATCCGGAGACCGTGGAGCGGCTGGGCCCGGATCTGGGTTCGCTGTCACTGGTCCACCGGGAGCCGGGCGGGGACTTACGGGCGATCGCCGCCCGCCGGGCGATACGGGTCCGGGTGCGCGGGAGCGGGCGGGTCGGGGCGGTGATCGCCGCGGTCCTGGCGGGAGCGGGTGTGGGCCGGGTCGAGGTGCTCGACGGGGGCCGGGTGGAGCCGGCGGACGTGGCGCCGGGCGGGCAGGACGCCGGGAGCGTGGGCCGGCCGCGGGCGGAGTCCGCGGGCCGGCTGGTGCGCGAGTCGGCCCCTGGGCGCACCCCGAGGACGGGGGAGGACGAGGGGCCGGACCCGGGGCTGGCCCTGGTGGTCGTCGCACCCCGGGACGGTCTTGACGCCTGGGCCCCGGATCCGGACACCGCGGCCGACTGGGTCGCCGCGGGCATCCCCCACCTGTATGCGGGGGTGTTGGAGGGCACCGGTCTGGTGGGGCCCCTGGTGCTGCCGGGCTCGACCGCGTGCGCGGGGTGCATGGAGCGCGACCGCGTGGACCGCGACGCGGCCTGGCCGCGGATGCTGGTGCAATGGCGCTCGGCCCACCGACGCCGCGCGGGCGTGGCCTGTGACCTGGGTCTGTCCACGGCGGTCGCCGGCCTGGCCGCGGCCCACGCCCTCGCCTTCCTCGACGGCTCGCTGCCCGCGTCCACCGCCGCCCGCTGGGAGGCCGCCCTCCCCACCCTCCACTGGGAATCCGCCCCGGTCCACCCCCATCCGCAGTGCCCCTGCGGGGCGAACGGGGAGCGCCCCGCAGGGGCGCCAGGGCCTGGGGCAGGTGCCCTCCTCCGAGCCGCGAGGAGGCCATGACAGGATGCTGGAAAACGCCGATCGCGGCGCGGCTGTCTGGGACATGGAGGGGCGTATGTCTGATCTTCCCCGGAAGGCGGTCACCCGTACCGTCAAGCTGGCCGCGCTGCCGCTGGGCATCGCGGGCCGGGCCACGTGGGGTCTGGGCAAGCGGCTCGGGGGCAAGTCCGCCGAGATCGTGGCGCGCGAGCTCCAGCAGCGCACCGCCGAGCAGTTGTTCCGCACGCTCGGGGAGCTGAAGGGCGGTGCCATGAAGTTCGGGCAGGCCCTGTCGGTCTTCGAGTCGGCCCTGCCCGAGGAGGTCGCGGGGCCCTACCGGGCCGCGCTGACCAAGCTTCAGGAGGCGGCCCCGCCACTACCCGCGGCGACGGTGCACCAGGTCCTGACGGATCGTCTGGGAGCCGACTGGCGGGACCTGTTCGAGGAGTTCGAGGACAAGCCGGCCGCGGCGGCCTCCATCGGGCAGGTGCACCGGGCGGTGTGGCACGACGGGCGGCAGGTGGCCGTCAAGGTCCAGTACCCGGGGGCCGGCGAGGCGCTGCTGTCGGATCTGAAGCAACTGGCCCGGTTCGCGGGGCTGCTGGGGCCGCTGATCCCCGGCATGGAGATCAAGCCGCTGATCAAGGAGTTGCGCGACCGGGTCGCGGAGGAGCTCGACTACGAGCTGGAGGCCGAGGCGCAGCGGACGCACTCGGACGCGTTCGTGGACGACCCGGACGTGGTCGTGCCGGACGTCGTGCACCAGGGCGACCAGGTGCTGGTGACCGAGTGGATGGAAGGGACCCCGCTGTCGGAGGTGATTGCCGACGGCACCCAGGAGGAGCGCGATCGCGCCGGACAGCTCCTGGCCCGGTTCCTGTTCTCCGGTCCGGCACGCACCGGTCTGCTGCACGCGGACCCGCACCCGGGCAACTTCCGGCTGATAGCGGGGGCGGACGGCCGGATGCGGCTGGGGGTCCTGGACTTCGGCACGGTCGACCGGCTGCCCGGGGGCTGGCCCAAGCCCATCGGCAGGTCGCTGCGGATGACCCTGGACGGTGACGCCGAGGGGGTCTACGGGCACCTGCGCGGGGAGGGGTTCGTGAAGGAGTCCATCGATCTCGACCCCGACGCGGTGCTGGACTATCTGAAGCCGATCATCGAGCCCGCCGAGGCCGAGGAGTTCACCTTCACCCGGCCGTGGCTGCGCGGCCAGGCGGCGCGGATCGCCGATCCCCGCTCCCCCGCGCACCAGTTGGGCCGGCAGATCAATCTGCCGCCCTCGTACCTGCTGATCCACCGCGTGACGCTGAGCACCATCGGGGTGCTGTGCCAGCTGGGCGCGACGGTGCGGCTGCGGGACGAACTCGACAGCTGGCTGCCGGGGTTCGCTCCGGCCGAGTGAGGGCCTCGGGCTGATCCCGGCGTCACCACCAGGACGAGTCGAGCCTGCCCTCGATCGCCCGGAGATTGGCGCGCGCGCAATCGACGCAGAAGTACTGTCTGGTCCCGTTCTCCACGGAGCAGGTCCAGGTGGGCGGGATCTCGCCCGGGGGCCTCGTGCCACAGCCCGCGCAGACGACGGGCTGGGCCTCGGATCCCGACGGGCCGGGACGGGGAGTCGGCTGGTCCACCTCCAGACGATATCCCCGCCCGGGGCGGACAGCGGTCCGCAACGCACCGAGGGGACCGGTCCGTGCGGACCGGTCCCCCGGGGATGCTGTTTTCAGTTCTTAGTGCATGACGGCCATGGCCAGCGCGCGCCGGGCGCGCAGGGAGGCGCGCTCGGCACGCCGCTGCATGCGGCGGGCGGCGACCAGGCGCACGGCGTGACGCTCGGCGTCCGCCTCACGCATGCGGTCGTCCATATGGGCACGGGCCAGGGCTTCTGGGATGAGTTGCATTTCGCGGGTCCTGTTCTGACGCGAGGTCATCGCGCCGGCGGTGATGAAGTCTGCGTGGGCGGCGCCGTGGGGCTGCTCGCTCGTGGTGTGGACGGTCATGAGGGCCTGCTTCAAGGGGTCGTGCGTCAGGGGGCGGTCGATGGTGCCGATGGCGGTCATGCCGAGACAACCGGGTTCTTGCGCGGACGGCCACGGGGACGCTTGCGGGCGACGACGACACCCTGGACGAAGAGCTCGCCACCCCAGACACCCCAGGGCTCGCGGCGCTCGCTCGCCCCGGCGAGGCAGGCCTCGACCAGCGGGCAGGTGCGGCAGAGCGACTTGGCGTACTCGACGTCCGCCGGGGACTCGGCGAAGAAGACCTCGGGGTCGAAGGTGCGGCACGGGACGGGTACGCCGAGGTTCTCGATGGCGTCGTCGAGCGCGGTCAGCGCAGTGAGCGGGGTCAAGGTGTGGTCCTCCGGGACTGCGGGCGGGGAGATCAGGCGGGTCTGCGGTACTGACGGGGCGTGCGCTTCGAGTTGCACGGTGGTTTCTTCCTCGTCTTGTTCGGCTAGTCGTTCCGGCCGGTCGGCCGGGTTCGGCTGGGTTGTGCTCTCACACCGACTGGCTCTGCCAGTCCCGAGACCCCTTCGCTCCGTCGCCCCCGGTCGGGGACAAACAGAAGGGCCGCGGATCCCGGATGGGGTTCCGCGGCCCTGAAGGCGCCGGCCTGATCATGCGATCAGACTGGATCACTCCAGGGTTCGAGCCCGCGGAAGGCCCACATCAGGTGGTGCTGCTGCTTCGTCTGCTTCTTCAGGGATCCGGCACCGGCTGCGGCAGCAAATCCATAGGCGCCATGCGCCTGCGCTTCTGCTGCCAGTACTGCCACCGGTGCCTGGGTCGGTCGCTCATTGCGCTCACTGACCGGAAGGATCGCCAGCAGGGCGGGGCGGTCGGCGGAAATCGCGGACACACCGGTACCCAGGGGGGAGACGGAACCGAGCAGGCAGGAAGCGTCGACCGAGCGATCGGTCATTTTGGTGAAGGTCATGAAGTTGGTCACTGGTCTCGCCTCCTCTCGGCGTCTCGGGGACCCGGCCCGAGGGCCTGTCCCATGCGTATTCGGATAAGTACAGCACGGGTCCAGGGCTTCGGAGAAGCCACCGTTTCCGTTGCTAAGAACCTATGGGTCTTCGCTGGGCATGTGCAAACTATTTTTCCGACGAGTTTCTACGCGTCGTCAGGATCCCCGACCCCAACCTCCTGACCTGCGCAGATGGCCAGGACCTCGGCTCCGTACCGATCAAGCTTACGACCACCCACTCCGGAGATCATCGAGAGCTCCCCCTCCTCGGACGGCGCGGCCTCCGCGATGGCCATCAGCGTCTTGTCCGTGAAGACGCAGTAGGCGGGCAGGCCTTGCTCCGCCGACTGTGCCGCGCGCCACTCCCGCAGCCGCTCGTAGAGCCCTTCGTCCATGTCGGACGGGCAGTCCTCGCAGCGCATCAGCTTCAGCTCGCCGGCCTCCGTCAGGGTCTTGCCGCAGACCCGGCACAGCGCCGGACCGCGGCGGGCGCGCTTGCGCGGCCCTCGCTCGGCCGCGGAGCCCGGCCCGCTGCCCGCGGCCGCGGAGCCCGGCCGCAGGCCGTTCAGGAAGCGGCTGGGGCGCCTGGAGGCCCGGCCGCCGGGAGCGCGGGAGAGGGCCCAGGAGAGGGTCAGGTGGTGGCGGGCGCGGGTGACGCCGACGTACAGCAGCCGCCGCTCCTCCTCGACCTGCTCGTCGGTCTTCGCATAGGTGATCGGCAGCATGCCGTCGGTGAGGCCCGCGAGGAACACGGCGTCCCACTCCAGGCCCTTCGCCGCGTGCAGCGAGGCGAGGGTCACCCCCTGGACGGTCGGGGCGTGCTGGGCCGCCTTGCGCTCCTCCAGCTCGACCGTGAGGTCCGCCAGGGTGGCCCCGGGCCGGGCGCGCGCGAAGTCCTCGGCGAGCCGGACCAGCGCGGCCAGCGATTCCCACTGGTCGCGCACGGCGCCGGAGCCGGCGGGCGGCTGGGGGCTCCAGCCGATGGAGCTGAGCACCGC
The DNA here is from genome assembly GCF_044761485.1 of Streptomyces sp. NPDC097617. Classification (NCBI taxonomy): domain Bacteria; kingdom Bacillati; phylum Actinomycetota; class Actinomycetes; order Kitasatosporales; family Streptomycetaceae; genus Streptomyces; species Streptomyces sp. NPDC097617. The sequence continues at coordinate 188,188 of NZ_JBIWCL010000008.1, read as the reverse complement.
CCGGACCTGGGAGCCCAGTTCCACGACGTCGTCGAGCAGCGGGTCGTTCCCGCCGGAGCGGGCGGCGCCGCGCAGCGCGACGGTCGCCTTCTGGACCTCCTGGCGCTCGAAGAACCGCTCGGCCCCGCGCAGCTGGTAGGGGACGCCGGCGTCGGCGAGGGCCTGCTCGTAGACCTCGGACTGGGCGTTGATGCGGTAGAGCACGGCGATCTCGCCGGCCGGGACGCCGGCGGCGATCAGGTCCCGGATCCGGTGGGCGACGCCCTCGGCCTCTGAGGGCTCGTCCGCGTACTCGGCGTAGACGGGGTCGGGGCCGCTCTCGCGCTGCGAGATCAGTTCCAGCCGGTGCTCGGCGGCCCGGCCCTTGGCCTGATTCAGGAGCCCGTTGGCGAGGTGGACCACCTGGGGGGTGGAGCGGTAGTCGCGGACCAGCTTGACCACGGTGGCCTGCGGGTAGCGGGTGCGGAAGTTCAGCAGGTGGTCGGGGGTGGCGCCGGTGAAGGAGTAGATCGTCTGGCTGGCGTCGCCGACGACGCAGAGGCTGTCGCGCTCGCCGAGCCACAGGTCCAGCAGCCGCTGCTGGAGCGGGCTGACGTCCTGGTACTCGTCGACGACGAAGTGCTGGTACTGGCTGCGGATCTGCTCGGCGATGTCGTGGCGGTCCTGGAGGATGCCGACGGTCAGGAGCAGCACGTCCTCGAAGTCGATCATGCCGCGGTCGCGCTTGAGCTGCTCGTACGTCCCGTAGATCTGGGCGATCTCGGCCAGGTCCCGGGGGGCCTCGCGGCCCGACTTGATGGCGGCCACCGGGTAGTCGGCGGGCACGGTCTGGGTGACCTTCGCCCATTCGATCTCGCCCGTGACGTCGCGCAGCTCGCCCCGGTCGAGGCGGATGCGGCAGCGCGCGCCTGCCTCGGCGACGAACTGGATCTTGCGTTCCAGCAGCCGGGGCACGTCCCCGCCGACCGCTCTGGGCCAGAAGTACTGGAGCTGGCGCAGGGCGGCGGAGTGGAAGGTGCGGGCCTGCACCCCGCCCGCGCCCAGGGTGCGCAGGCGTCCGCGCATCTCGCCCGCGGCGCGGTTGGTGAAGGTGACGGCCAGCACGCTGGCCGGCATGAGCTGCCCGGACCGGACGCCGTAGGCGATGCGGTGGGTGATGGCACGGGTCTTGCCGGTACCGGCTCCCGCCAGCACGCACACCGGCCCGCGCAGGGTCGTCGCGACCTCGCGCTGCTCCGGGTCGAGGCCCAGGAGCACCGCGTCGGCCGAGTCGGCGGAGTCCGGGCCACCCGGGAACGATGAGGAGTGCGTTGCTGCTGTCACCCCGCCATGCTGCCAGGTCTCCTGGGTCGGGCGGGAAAGTTGTCCACAGGCAGTGCGTATCAGTCGTATCGGTCACACCGGGTGCGCGAGGGCGACCCTACGGGAATGGCCGCCGGGTCCCGTACGTTCGTGTACTCGGACCACCGAGCCCTCACGAAGGAGAGCGCAGCATGCAGGACACGGGCACCGTCACGATGTACAGCACGACCTGGTGCGGCTACTGCCGCCGGCTGAAGAGCCAGCTGGACCGGGAAGGCATCGCGTACAACGAGATCAACATCGAGCTCGACCCGGAGTCCGCGGCGTTCGTGGAGAAGGCCAACGGCGGAAACCAGACCGTGCCCACCGTGCTCGTGAAGTCCGCCGCGGGCAGCGAGTCCGTGATGACGAACCCGAGCCTGGCGCAGGTCAAGCAGGCTCTCGCCGTCTGACCTGCCGCCCGGCCGGCGCACGGCGGGGATGCGGTAGGAACAGAGGCGGGACACAGCGGAGGGGCCCCCCCCCGGCGGGGGGCCCCCCCCGGGTGCCCCCCCGGGGGCGGGACGGCGGGTTAGGGGCGGCCGTCCGCCCCGGGGCC
>NZ_JBIWCL010000008.1:0-186278 GCF_044761485.1 Streptomyces sp. NPDC097617 | reverse complement strand
GGCCGGGTTAGCCCCCCCGCCCGGGCGGGCCCCCCCCCCCGGGGGGGCCGGGGGGGGGGGGGGGGCCCCGGGGGGGGGCCCCGGGGGGGGCCCCCGGGGGGGGGGGGCCCCCCGGGGTGGCCCCCGACGCGGGGAAGTGACGGAGGTTACGAGGCGGCCTTCGGCAGCGGCTCGCCGTACCAGAGCTCGACCAGCCGGGCGGCGATGGAGATGCCCGACGGGGGCAGCACCTCGCCCGACGCGAACGCCGCGCGCAGCTCCTCGCGGGAGAACCAGCGGGCCTCCTGGATCTCCTCGCCGTCCACCGTGATCTCCGAGGTGGTGGCGCGGGCCGTGAAGCCCAGCATCAGGCTGTACGGGAAGGGCCACGGCTGGCTGGCCACGTACGCGACCTCGCCGACCTTGACGCCCGCCTCCTCCCACACCTCGCGGATGACGGACTGCTCTATCGACTCGCCCGGCTCCACGAACCCCGCGAGGGTGGAGAAACGGCCCTCCGGCCAGTGCACCTGGCGCCCCAGCAGCGCCCGGTCCTGGTCGTCCGTGACCAGCATGATCACGGCCGGGTCCGTGCGCGGGTAGTGCTCGGCGCCGCAGCCCGGGCAGCGGCGGATGTGCCCGGCGGCCGCGACCACCGTGCGCTCGCCGCAGCGCGAGCAGAAGCGGTGCATCCGCTGCCAGTTCTCCAGCGCCACCGCGTGCACCATCAGCCCGGCGTCGCGCGGGGACAGCAGCAGTCCGGCCTCGCGCAGGCCGGCCGGCCGGGCCGACTGGTCCATGCGGCCGGGCAGGGCGTCCTTCTGCAGCGCGAAGTACCGTACGCCGTCCTCGTCGGTGCCCAGGAAGTAGCGGTGGGTCTCGGTGACCGGGGCCTCGAAGGCCGGGGTCATCACGATGCCGCTGCCGCCGTCGGGGGTGTCGTCGATCAGGACCTGGCCCCCGGAGACGACGAACACGCGGGTCGTCGGGTGGCTCCAGGCCGCGGCGAGCCAGGCCTCGTCGAGACGGTGGTGCGCGGCGCGGTCGATCCCGCTGGGCGCGGCGAGCGAAAGAGGGCGCTCGGCGAGAGGGCGCTCGGTATGGGTGCTCACAGGTACTTCCAACTCCCCCGGTGGTGGGACAGGCAGGCTCGGTACGGCAGGTGTGCGCGTCGGGTGTCAGGCGGTGGTGCGGTGGTGGTGATGGGCGGCCAGGTCTCCCCAGAGGTAGGCGGTCGTCTCGACGCCCTTGAGCAGGAGGTCCAGCTCGACCTTCTCGTTCGGTGCGTGCCAGCCGTCGGACGGTACCGAGATGCCGAGGAAGAGGACGGGCGCGTCCAGCACGTCCTGGAGGTCCGCCGCGGGGCCGGAGCCGCCCTCCCGCGTGAAGCGGATCTTCTCGCCGAAGGCGCGGCCCATGGCCCGTACGACCGACTGCAGGGCCGGGTGGTCCAGCGGGGTCAGGCACGGCCGGGTCGGTGCGCCGAAGGTGATGGAGTGGCGGATCCCGTCCGGGACACCGGCCGCGACCCAGTCCCTGACGGCCGCCTCGACCTCGTACGGGTCCTGCCCGGACACCAGGCGGAACGACAGCTTCAGGTGGGCGGAGGCCGGCACGATGGTCTTGCCGCCGGGACCCTGGTAACCGCCGCCGATGCCGTTGACCTCGGCCGTGGGGCGGGCCCAGACGCGCTCCAGGGTGGAGTACCCGGCCTCGCCCGCGGCCGCGTGGGACTTGGCCGTACGCAGCCACTCGGACTCGTCGAAGGGCAGCTCGGCGATGAGCGCGCGCTCCGCGTCCGTGAGTTCGGCGATGTTGTCGTAGAAGCCGGGGATCGTGACGCGTCCGTCGGCGTCGTGCAGGGCCGCGACCAGGCGGGCGGCGGCGGTGGCCGGATTGGGCACGGCCCCGCCGAAGGCGCCGGAGTGGATGTCCTGGTCCGGGCCGTGGAAGTCGATCTCGCAGTCGGCGACGCCGCGCATGCCGGTGCAGACGGTGGGGGTGGTCTCGGACCACATGCCGGTGTCGGAGACGATCACGACGTCGGCGGCGAGCTCGGCGGCGCGGGACTCGACGAGGGCGCGGAAGTGCGGGGAGCCGGACTCCTCCTCGCCCTCGACGATCAGCTTGAGGTGCACGGCGGGAGCGGCGGCGCCGGTGGCCGCCAGGTGCGCCCGTACCCCGAGGGTGTGGAAGAACACCTGGCCCTTGTCGTCGGCGGCGCCGCGCGCGTACATGCGGCCGCCCTGGACCACCGGCTCGAACGGATCGGTGTGCCAGCCGTCGGCGACGGCGGCGGGCTGCACGTCGTGGTGCCCGTACACGAGGACGGTCGGGGCGTCCGGGTCCTCGCTCGGCCAGTGCGCGAACACGGCGGGCGCGCCGGGGCCCGTTTTCGCATCAGAAGGGGTCCACACCTCGGCGACCGGGAAACCGGTCTCCTTGAGCTTGGCCGCCAGCCATTCGGCGCTGCGGCGTACATCGCCCGCGTGCTCGGGCTGGGCCGAGACGGAGGGAATGCGGAGCCACTCGGCGAGGTCGTCGAGGAAGGCGGCGCGGTGGCTGTCGATGTACGTGCGGACGACGCTGTCCGGCGGGGTGTCGCTCATGCCCACGAGCCTAGCCGTCCGCCTGATGGTCGCCGTCCGGGTCCGATTCGCCTTGGAGGATCCGCTCAAGACGGGCCCGGTCCGGGAGGTTGCGGGGGCGGATCACTCGGCCGCTGCGGACGTGCAGGAAGACGGCCGTGACCCGGTCGAGGGGGGTGTCCGTGGCCTCGGCCCAGGCCACGCGGTAGACCGCGAGCTGGAGCGGATCGGCCTCGGTGGTGCGGCCGGTCTTCCAGTCGACGATCTCGTACGAGCCGTCCGGGTTCCTGTAGACGGCGTCGATCCGGCCGCGGACGACCCGGCCGGCGAGGGTGAGCTGGACCGGGGCCTCCATGCGGTGGGGCGGCCGGTCCGCGTACGGGCTGCGCTCGAAGGCGGCCTTGAGGGAGTCGAGGTCGGCCTCGTCGGCGATCTCCTGGTCGGAACCGGCACCGGGCAGGTCCGCGACGGGGTCCAGGACGTCGAGGAACGGCAGCGGCAGCTCGTCGAAGCGGGACTCCACCCAGGCGTGGAACCGGGTGCCCTGGCGGGCGGCGGGCTGCGGGGGGCGGGGCATGGGGCGGGCGAGGTCGCGGACGAAGCCCTGCTCGTCGGCGGCGAGCCGGAGCAGCTGGCTGGCGGACAGGGCGGAGGGCAGCTCGACGTCGCGGACGGCCGCGCGGGCACGGCGGAGCTCGCCCTCCAGGGCGTCGAGGTCGCGGTCCCAGGAGGCGACGGCGCGGGCCTCCTCGGGAACCAGACCGCTTCCGGCGCGGTGGGGGGCGGCCGCCCCCGCGGCGGGGCGGGTCTCCTCGGCCCACAGGTCGGCCTCCGGCCAGAGGTCGTCGTCCGCCGCGGCGGGGGTGGCCGGGGCGGATTCCTCCCCCACCCCGCCCCTTCCCGAAACCGGGGCGCTGCCCCGGGCCGCCCCGTGGGGGACGGCGGGCGGGGCCGTGGGTTCGGCGGGCCAGAGGTCGTCGGCAGAGGCCTGGGCGCCGGGATCAGCGGGCCACGGGTCGTCCGTGGGGGGCGGTTCCCAGGGGTCTTCGGCCGGCCACGGCTCCTCGCAGTCCGGGGGCCAGAGGTAAACGTCCTCCTCCGGGGGCGGGGCCGCCAGGTAGGACTCCACCAGGGCCGCCGCCGCGCGGCGCAGGGTCAGGGAGTGCGGGTCGAGCGGAAGGGGCCAGGAGTGGTCCGGGGTGGAGTCGCCGGACAGCGCCGGATTCTCCGCCGTGGGGTCGGGCTCGTCCGCCCAGGCCTCGATCTCGCCGAATCCGGCCACGCAGTGCTCGTACAGGGCTTCCAGGAACGGCGACGGGCCGCGGCGCTTCTTCTGGCTCGGCCCCCACCAGTGGCCCGAGGCCAGCAGCAGGGAGCGCGGCCGGGTGAAGGTCACGTAGCCGAGGCGGAGCTCCTCCACCGACTTGTGGTGCTTCAGCTCGGCCTTGAAGGACTTCAGGCCCGCCGAGGTCCAGGCCGGATCCGCGGGCAGGGTGGGGGCGTCGCCGCGCAGCGCGTACGGGAGCACCTTCGCGTACGAGGTCCAGGCCTCCGGCGGCTTCTCCTTCGGGAAGGCCCCCGCGCACAGGTCCGGGACCACCACCACGTCCCATTCCAGGCCCTTGGACTTGTGGGCGGTGAGCACCTTGACGGTGTTCTCGCCGCCCGGCAGGGCGTGGTCCAGGCCCTTCTCGTACTGGGCGGCCGTGCGCAGGAACGCCAGGAAGGCCAGCAGCGTGGCCTCGCCGTCCAGGGCGGCGAAACCGGCCGCCACGTCCATGAAGTTCGACAGCGTCTCGCGGCGGCGGGCCGCCAGCGCGTGCGGGGAGGCCGACAGCTCGACCTCCAGGCCGGTGGCGGTCAGCACCCGGTGCAGGACGTCCATCAGCGGGTCCGCGAGGGAGCGCCGCAGGTCGCGCAGTTCCTGGGCGAGGTGCGCGAAGCGGATCCGGGCCTCCGCCGAGAAGGGGAGGTCGTCCGGGGCCTGTCCGGAGCCGTCGAGGAAGGTCTCCAGGGCGTCGGCCAGGGACACGATCTCGGCCGGGTCCACGCCCTCCACGGCCGCCGCGAGCCGCTCGTCCGGGTCGGACCCGGCGGGCGTGCGGCTCACCAGGAGCCGCGCCCGGCGGCCCAGCAGGGCCAGGTCGCGCGCGCCGATCCGCCAGCGCGGGCCGATCAGGAGCCGGACCAGGGAGGCGTTGGCGCCCGGATCCTGGAGGACCTCGCAGACGGCGACGAGGTCGGCGACCTCGGGCAGGTGCAGGAGCCCGGAGAGGCCGACGACCTCCACCGGAACGTCCCGGTCCACCAGCACGGCCTGGATCTGCGCGAAGTCCCCGGCGGAGCGGCACAGTACGGCGATCTCGCGCGGCTCCGTCCCGGTGCGGACCAGGTGGGCGACGGAGTCGGCGAGCCAGTCCAGCTCCTGCGCGTGGGTCTCCAGCAGGGCGCAGCGGACCTGCCCGGAGGCCTCGGCGCCCGGCGCCGGGCGCAGCGCCTCCACGCCCTCGTGCAGGGCGCGCAGCGGGGCGGCGAGGCCGTTGGCCAGGTCCAGCAGGCGGCCGCCGCTGCGCCGGTTCTCGCTGAGGGAGAGCCGGGTGGCGGGGGTCCCGTCGGCGTGCGGGAAGTGCTCCGGGAAGTCGTCGAGGTTGGCTACGGAGGCCCCGCGCCAGCCGTAGATCGCCTGGCAGGGGTCGCCGACGGCGGTCACGGCATGGCCGGAGCCCGCGCCGAAGAGGCCGGACAGCAGCAGTCGCTGCGCGACGGAGGTGTCCTGGTACTCGTCGAGCAGGACCACCCGGAACTCCTGGCGCAGCATCGTCCCCACCTCGGGCCGGGTGGTGGCGAGCCGCGCGGAGAGGGCTATCTGGTCGCTGAAGTCGAAGAGGTCGCGGGAGCGTTTGGCGGCGCGGTAGCGCGCGACCAGTTCCAGCAGCTCGAGGCGGCCGCGCACGGCCTCCGGGACCTTGCGGAGGTCTTCGTTGGTGAGCTTGGTGTCGGCGAGCACACCCAGCAGTTCGGTGTCGTGCAGGCGCAGCCGCTCGGGCTCGACCAGGTGCTCGGAGAGCTCCGCATCGAGTGCGAGGAGGTCGCCGACCAGGTCGGGGACGGACTTGGTGAGCGAGGGGTACGGGCCGGGGGCCTCGCGCAGCACCTTCGCGGCGAGCTGGAAGCGGGTGGCGTCGGCGAGCAGCCGGGAGCTGGGCTCCAGGCCGATGCGCAGGCCGTGGTCCTTCAGGAGCTGGCCGGCGAAGGCGTGGTACGTGGAGATGCGCGGCTCGCCGCCGGCCGCGTCGGCGTCGGCCGGGGAGGGGTCGGGGTCGGTGATGCCGGCCCGGGCCAGGGCCTTGCGTACGCGCTCGGACAGTTCACCGGCGGCCTTGTTGGTGAAGGTCAGGCCGAGCACCTGCTCGGGGGCGACCGCACCGATGCCGACGAGCCAGACCACGCGGGCGGCCATCACGGTGGTCTTGCCGGAGCCCGCGCCGGCGACGACGACCTGTGGGGCGGGCGGGGCGGTGACGCAGGCCATCTGCTCGGGCGTGAAAGGGATCCCGAGAAGCTCCTTGAGCTGCTCAGGGTCGGAGAGGGCGGGCGGACGCGCGGGCACCCGAAAAGGCTAGCCGCCCGCACCGACAACCCCGACCGACCAGCTCGGCCGGCGGCCCTGGCCGGCAGCTCCGTCAGCCCCGGCCGGCGGCCCCGGCAGACGGGCTCACTCGACCGTCTGGCGGCCCTCCGGGCGGGCGCTGCACGAGCTGCGGAAGGAGCAGTGGTCGCAGTGGCGGCCGGCGGCGGGCGCGAACCGCTCGTCCAGGACCCGGCCGGCCGCGGTGGCGAGCAGGTCGCCGACCCACTCCCCGTCCAGCGGCTGCTGGGCCTGGACCTTGGGCACCGCGTCGCCGCCCTCGCGGACGGCAGCGCCCTGGCGGAGCTGGACGAGCTCGGCACCGCCGGGGGCGGGGCGCAGGCCGTCGAAGACCTCGTCGACGGCGCCCTCACGCACGGCCAGCTGGTAGACGGCGAGCTGCGGATGGCGGGCGACCTCGTCCCGGGTCGGCGCGGACTTGCCGGTCTTGAAGTCGACGACGTACGCGCGCCCCTGCGGGTCCGTTTCGACCCGGTCCATGGAGCCCCGGATGCGGACGGCGACGTCACCGGCCTCGAGTGTGACGTCGAACTCGTGCTCCGTGGCGACGGCCGCCCGGCCGCCGCGGTCGGTGGTGTGCCAGCGCAGGAAGCGCTCCAGGGCGGCGCGGGCGTTGTCCTTCTCCTGGCGGGACTTCCAGGGCGCGTCGAAGGCGAGGGCGTCCCACACCGAGTCGAGCCGTTCCATGAGGACGGCCAGGTCGGCGGGGGTACGGCCGGAGGCGACCTCGTCGGCGAGGACGTGGACGACGTTGCCGAAGCCCTGGGCGGCGGTGGAGGGGGTGTCGGCCTTGACCTCGCGGCCGAGGAACCACTGGAGGGAGCAGGTGTTGGCGAGCTGCTCCAGGGCGCTGCCGGACAGGGCCACCGGCCGGTCCCGGTCGCGCAGCGGAACGCTGCTGCGGGTGGGCTCGTACAGGCCCCACCAGCGCTGCGGGTGCGCGGCGGGGACCAGGGGGCGGTCCTCGTCGTCGGTGAGCGCGGCGAGGCGGGCGAGGCGTCGGGCGGCCGCGTCGCGCAGGGCGGGCGAGGCGTCGGGGTCGACGGTGGTGGCGCGCAGCTCGGCGACGAGCGCGGCGACGGCGAGGGGGCGGCGGGGGCGGCCGGTGACGTCGCGCGGGGGGACGCCGAGCTCGGTGAGGAACCGGGAGGGCTGGTCGCCGTCGTCGGCGGGGGCCTTGACGGCGGTGACGACGAGACGGTCGCGGGCTCGGGTGGCGGCGACGTAGAAGAGCCGGCGCTCCTCGGCGAGCAGCGCGCCGGGGGTGAGGGGCTCGGCGAGACCGTCCCGGCCGATGCGGTCGGCCTCCAGGAGGGAGCCGCGGCGGCGGAGGTCGGGCCACAGGCCCTCCTGGACGCCGGCGACGACGACGAGGGACCACTCCAGGCCCTTGGACCGGTGGGCGGTCATCAGCCGGACGGCTTCGGAGCGGGTGGCGCGGGCGGTCAACATGTCGGCGGCGATGTCCTCCGCCTCCAGTTGTTCGAGGAAGTTGAGGGCGCCGCGGCCGCCGGTGCGTTCCTCGGCGCGGGCGGCGGTGTCGAAGAGCGCGCAGACGGCGTCGAGGTCGCGGTCGGCGTTGCGGCCGGCCGCGCCGCCTCGGCGGGCGCTGCGCTCGAGCCGCTGCGGCCAGGGGGTGCCGTCCCAGAGGACCCAGAGGGCCTCCTCGGCGGTGCCGCCGCCCTGGAGCAGCTCGCGGGCCTTGCGCAGGAGCAGGCCGAGGCGCTGCGCTCCGCGGGCGTAGGCGGGGTCGTGCGCGGTGAGCCGCTCGGGCTCGGCGAGGGCGCGGGCGAGCAGTACGTCGGAGGGCGCGGGCACCTTGACGCCCGCGGCGCGCTCCTCCTCACGCAGGGCGCGGCCGAGCCGCCGCAGGTCGGCGGCGTCCATCCCGCCGAGGGGGGAGGCGAGCAGCGTGAGGGCCGCCTCGACGCCGACGCCTCCGGCGGGATCGCCGAAGTCCTCGGGCCCGCCCCCCGCACCCGCTTCGCCTCCGGAGGGCTCCGGCTCCCGCCCACCCGCCCCGTCGACGCGAGCGGGCTCGCCCGGCCGATCGGCTGCGGCGGGGTCGTCGGACGCCTCGGGGCCCTGCCCCTGCCCCGGCCCCGGTTCGCCTGCGGCGGGGTCGGTGGGGGTCTGGGCGCGCTCGCCCGCGGCGGCAGCCGTCACGGGGGCTGCGGCCTCGGCCGCGTCGGCGGACCCGGTGGGGCGCTCCGCGCCCGGCTCGGGAGCGTCGGCCCGGTCCTGCGGACCCGACAGGACGGCGGCCCCGCCCCCGGCGGCCGCCGTCTCCGGGGCGGGCTCGTCCGTGGGGGTGGTTCGGGGCGGGGTGGGCGTTGTGGCCGAGGTGGCTGTGATGCGCAGGGCCGTCAGGAGGGGGGCCACCGCCGGTTCGTGGCGGAGGGGGGTGTCCGTGGCGTCCGTTTCGGTGGGGACTCCGGCCGAGATCAGGGCGCGGCGCATCGCAGGGAGGGTGCGGCCGCCGGCGCGGACCAGGACGGCCATGTCCTGCCAGGGCACGCCGTCCTCCAGGTGGGCCCGGCGCAGGATGTCCGCGATGTTGTCCAGCTCGGCGCCCGCCGTCGGGTACGTGAAGACCTCCACCCGGCCGCCCTCCCGTACCGGTGCGAGGTTCCGGTGGGCGCGGACCGCCTCGGAGGGCAGGCGCGGGAGCGGCATCCGGGTGGTGAGCAGGCGGGTCGCGGCCAGGAGGGCCGCGCCGGAGCGGCGGCCCACGGTCAGGGCCCTGACCCGCGCGCCCGGGAAGGCCGACTCGAAGTCCAGGATGTTGTTGATGTCGGCGCCGCGGAAGGCGTAGATCGACTGGTCGGGGTCGCCGAAGGCGACCAGCGTGCCGCCGGGGCCGGCCAGGGCCCGCAGCAGCCGCAGCTGGGAGGCGTCCGTGTCCTGGTACTCGTCGACGAAGATCACGTCGTACGCGGAGGCGAGGGACGGCGTGCGTTCCGCGAGGAGCACGGCCCGGTGCAGGAGCTCCGCGTAGTCCAGCGTGCCCTGCATGTCCAGGACGTCCAGGTACTCGGAGAGGAAGGCCGCCGCCGCCTTCCAGTCCGGGCGCCCGATGCGGTCGGCGAACGAGGAGAGGGCCTGCGGGCCGAGGCCCAGTTCGCGGGCGCGGGCGAGCACCGCCCGGACCTCGTCGGCGAACCCGCGCGTGGTCAGCGCGGCCCGCAGGTCGTCCGGCCAGCGGATGGAGCGGATCCGGCGCTGGCCCTCCAGGAGCGTGCGGACCATGACGTCCTGCTCGGGGCCGGACAGCAGCCGCAGCGGGTCGGCGAAGAGGTCGGTGTCCTGGTGGGCGCGGACCAGGCCGTAGCAGAAGGAGTGGAAGGTGGTGGCCTGCGGGGCCCGTGCGCCGCCGAGGCGCAGGGCGGCCCGGTCGCGCAGTTCCTCCGCCGCCTTGCGGCTGAAGGTGAGGATGAGGATCCGGGCGGGGTCGGTGCCCGCTTCCACCCGGGCGGTGACGGCCTCGACCAGGGTGGTCGTCTTCCCGGTGCCCGGTCCGGCGAGGACCAGCAGTGGTCCGCCGGTGTGGTCAACCACGGCACGCTGCGCTGCGTCCAGCACAGGGGGATCCACCCGTTCCGGCCCGGTGCGCACGAGGCGGTACGCGTCGGGGGTCCGCGTATGCCGCCGTTCGGTGCGGTCGGAGGAAGAGGTGATCACGTGGGGTGCCGGTCCTGGTGGGTCTGCGGGGTGTGGCGGTGCTGCCGTGACGGCTCGCCCGGAAGCCGAGGCGGAAGCCGAGCCGGAAGCCGAAGGCGCAACGCTACGGCAACCGGCCGACGCCGCGCAGTCCCCCCGGGCACCCCGGACGGATGTTCGGACCGTCGCCCGATCGCCCGCCGGGGCCCCGCATGGCGGAAGCTGTCAGATGTGAGCCTCGTCGCGTGTGCCGTCCTGTCCGGGGGACCCGTCCCAGCGCGCCCGGCGCATGTCCAGCCGCGGCTCGCCGCCCGCCGTCAGGCGCAGTGGCGTGCCTTCGGTCCGGTAGTGCTCCAGGGCGCGCACCTCGTGGTCGGGGAGCGGCAGACCGTCCGCCCGCACCACGCGCCACCAGGGCACGGCTCCCCCGTACAGGGCCATGACACGCCCGACTTGGCGCGGTCCTCCCTCGCCCAGCCATTCGGCGACATCGCCGTACGTCATCACCCGGCCGGGCGCAATACGCTCGACCACCTCCAGCACGCGCTCCGCGTACGCGGGCAGCTCCTCGCTCATTCGGCACATGGTGCAGCACATCGGCGACGCTCCGGCGGAAGTCTCGCTTCCGTACCGGCGCGCACCCTGATGCCCCGCCGGCCCGTCGGTCCGTGCCACCATCTTCCGGGCGGTGACTGGTGATACGTGATCAAGAAGAGACGGAAGTGACGACGAAGGAGCAGGGTGTGAGCCCTCCGGACGGCGCGGCGACGGACGACGGCGCACGCCCTGACGACGGCCCCGCATCCCACCGCGAGCCCGTCCCGGAGCCCCGTCCGGAGCCCCCGCGCGCCGCGGAGGCGGCGGCTGAGGGCAAAGAGACGGCCGAGGGTGAGGAAACGGCCGAGGGCAAGGAGGCCGCCGAGGGCAAGGAGACCCCCGGGGCCGAGGGGCCGCACGGCCACGCCTCCACGGAGGCCGACCGGGTCGAGGTCGACGAACCGCTGCTCGCCGCCCGCGTGCACCGGCCCTCCGACCTCGTACGCCTGCTCGTCGGCATCCTCGGTATCGCCGTCCTCCTCGGCATCGCCGCCTTCGCCCACGGCACCACCGTCGGCCTGGAGGAGGACATCAGCAAGGGCACCGGCCAGGCGCCCGCCCTGTTGATCAAGGTCGCCGCGCTGGTGTCCAGCATCGCGGTGCTGCTGCTGCCCGTCGCCTTCGCCATCGAACGGCTGATCAAACGCGACGGGCTGCGCATCGCCGACGGCGTGCTCGCCGCCGTCCTCGCGCACGGCGTGACCCTCGCCACCGACCTGTGGGTCTCGCAGGCCGCCCCCGGCACCATCCAGGACGCCCTCACCCGCCCCGCGGCCGGCGGGACCCTCACCGACCCGGTGCACGGCTACCTGGCACCCGTCATCGCCTACATGACCGCGGTCGGCATGACCCGCAGACCTCACTGGCGCGTCGCGCTGTGGGTGGTGCTGCTGCTCAACGCCCTGGCCATGCTCGTCAACGGGTACACCACCCCCTTCTCGATCATCCTGACCGTGCTGATCGGCTGGAGCGTCGCCTACGGCACCCTGTACGCCGTCGGCTCGCCCAACGTGCGCCCCACCGGGCAGCACCTCCTCGCGGGCCTGCGCCGGGTCGGCTTCCAGCCGGTCAGCGCGATGCGCGCCGAGCTGCCCGAGGGCCCCGAGCCCTCCGAGGCCAACGACCGGGGGCGCCGCTACCACGTGACCCTGGAGGACGGGCCGCCGCTCGACGTCACCATCGTCGACCGCGAGCAGCAGGCCCACGGCTACTTCTACCGGGTCTGGCGCCGGCTCACCCTGCGCGGCATCACCACGGGGCGCAGCCTGCAGTCACTGCGCCAGGCGCTGGAGCAGGAGGCGCTGCTCGCCTACGCCGCCATCGCGGCCGGGGCGAACGCGCCGAAGCTGATCGCCACCTCCGAGCTCGGCCCCGACGCGGTGATGCTCGTCTACGAGCACCTGGACGTCCGGACCCTCGACGCGCTCCCCGACGAGGAGATCACCGACGAGCTGATCCACAGCACGTGGAAGCAGGTGCGGGCCCTGCAGTCGCGGCGGATCGCGCACCGGCGGCTCACCGGTGACGCCCTCGTGGTGGATCGTTTTGGCAATGTCATCCTCACCGACCTGCGCGGCGGTGAGATCGCCGCGGGCGACCTGGTCCTGCGCATGGACATCGCCCAGCTGCTGACCACGATCGGCCTGCGGGTCGGCGCGGAGCGGGCGGTGGCCTCGGCCGTGTCGGTGCTCGGCCCGGACGCGGTGGCGGACTGCCTGCCGCTGCTCCAGCCGATCGCGCTGAGCCGTTCCACCCGGGCGACGCTGCGCAAGCTGGCCCGGGAGCGGGCCGAGCGGCAGCGGGAGGCCGTACTGGAGTCCTCGCGGGCGGCGAAGGCCGCGCGCGAGGCGGAGTCGGCGGCCTCCGCGACCCCGGTCTCCGCCTCGGCCGCCGCCGACCGCAAGGCCGAGAAGAAGGCCCTGGAGGACGCGCTGGACGGGGCCCGCGAGGAGGATCTGCTGACCCAGATCCGCCACCAGGTGCTGCTGATCCGCCCGCAGGCGCCGGTGGAGCCGGCCCGGCTGGAGCGGATCCGGCCGCGCACGCTGGTCTCGTTCATCGCGGGCGCGTTCGGTGCGTACTTCCTGCTCACGCAGCTGGCCCACGTGGACTTCGCGACCGTCATCGGCCAGGCGGAGTGGGGCTGGGTCGGGGCGGCGCTCGCCTTCTCGGCGCTGACGTACTTCGCGGCCGCGATGAGCCTGCTGGGCTTCGTGCCGGAGCGGGTGTCGTTCCTGCGGACCGTGGTCGCGCAGGTGGCGGGGTCGTTCGTGAAGCTGGTGGCCCCGGCGGCCGTCGGCGGTGTCGCGCTGAACACGCGGTTCCTGCAGCGGGCGGGGGTCCGGCCGGGGCTGGCCGTCGCGAGCGTGGGTGCCTCCCAGCTGTTCGGGCTGGCCAGCCATATCGTGCTGCTGCTGTCCTTCGGCTATCTGACCGGAACCGAGAAGACCCCGGAGATGACCCCTTCGCGGGCGGTCATCGCGGGCCTGCTGACGGTGGCCGTACTGGTGCTGGTGGTGACGGCGGTCCCGTTCATGCGGAAGTTCGTGGTGACGCGGGTACGGGCGCTGTTCGCGGGCGTGGTGCCGCGCATGCTGGACGTGCTCCAGCGGCCGAAGAAGCTGATGACCGGCATCGGCGGGATGCTGCTGCTGACGGGCTGCTTCGTGATGTGCCTGGACGCGTCGATCCGCGCGTTCGGGGGCGGCGAGGCCATCAGCTACGCGAGCATCGCGGTGGTGTTCCTGGCGGGCAACGCGCTGGGGTCGGCGGCGCCGACGCCGGGCGGTATGGGCGCGGTGGAGACCACGCTGACCCTCGGGCTGATCGCGGCGGGGCTGGAGAAGGAGGTCGCGATCTCGGCGGTGCTGCTGTTCCGCCTGATGACCTTCTGGCTGCCGGTGCTGCCGGGGTGGATCTCGTTCAACTTCCTGACCCGCAAGGAAGCCATCTAGCCTCCGGCCCGGTCTGCGGCTCCGGCCCGGTCTGCGGCTCCGGCTCCGGCTCCGGCTCCGGCTCCGGCCGGGCGCGTACCGTGCCGGTGCCCAGGCGCTCGGTCTCGTGCGCGGGCTCCCCGCTACCGGGGCTTCTGTACGGAGAACTCGTTGCCGCCGGGATCGGCGAGCACCACATGCCCTTCTTCCGGGAGCTGTCCCACATCGATGCGCTTCCCGCCGCACTCCGGTGCTCTGGCCACCGTCCGCCGTTTGCGTCGTGCGGGAGCGCCGGCCCCGGTGGGCCGGAGGCCCCGGGGCCGCCCCCCGTTCGGGTCAGCGCGCGGGCGGGGTCGCTGCGGGGCGCACAGGATGGGGACATGCCGACACACGCCTGGCGGGTCACCGCCGCCGCCGCGCTCGCTGCCGGGCTGCTCACCACGGCCGCCTGCTCCGACGACGGCGACGGGAAGAAGACGACGGCCGACGGCACCCCGGAGGTCAAGCCCCTGAAATGGGGTGACTGCGAGGCGCCGACCGCCGCCCAGGGCGGCGGCCAGGCCCCGCCGAAGGACTGGCAGTGCGCCACCCTCGACGTCCCGCTCGACTACGCGAAGCCCGAGGGCGAGACGATCCCGATCGCCCTGATCCGGGCCCAGGCACGCGACCAGAAGAACCGGCTGGGCTCGCTGGTCTTCAACTTCGGCGGCCCCGGCGGCTCCGGGATCAGTACGCTGCCGGGCGCCGCGAAGGAGTACGAGGCCCTGCGCGCCCGCTACGACCTGGTCAGCTTCGACCCCCGCGGGGTGGGCGGCAGCGACCCGGTCCTGTGCGAGAACGACAAGCAGTTGGACCAGTACTACTCCGAGGACTCCTCTCCCGAGACCCCGGAGGAGGAGAAGGCCTTCATCGAGAACATCCGGCAGTACCAGGAGGCCTGCGAGAAGAACTCCGACAAGCTGCTGCCCCACGTCGGCACCGAGAACGCCGCCCGCGACCTGGACCGCATCCGCCAGGCCCTCGGCGACGAGAAGCTCAACTACTTCGGCATCTCCTACGGCACGGAGCTCGGCGGGGTCTACGCCCACCTGTTCCCCAAGAACGTCGGCCGGGCCGTCTTCGACGCCGTCGTGGACCCGACGAAGACCGCCGAGGAGAGCGCCCTGGGCCAGGCGAAGGGCTTCCAGCTCGCGCTCGGCAACTTCGCCCAGGACTGCGTGGACCGCGGCGACGAGTGCCGGCTCCAGGGCAGCACGCCCAAGGAGATCGAGGACAACATCATCAAGCTGCAGAAGGCCCTGGCCGTCAAGCCGATCCCGGGCATCGGGGGCCGGATGCTCAGCGAGACCCAGGCGACCAACGGCATCGCGCAGGCCCTGTACTCCAAGGAGCTGTGGCCGCTGCTGGAGCAGGGTCTCGACGAGGCGGAGGGCGGTCAGGGGCAGCTCCTCATGGCTCTGTCCGACGCGCTCAACGGCCGTGATCAGCAGGGGCGTTACAGCAACATCGGCGCGGCCAACACCGCCGTCAACTGCGTGGACGACAAGGAGCGCTACACCCTGGAGCAGACGAAGGCCAAGCTGGCGACGTTCCGCGCCGCCTCGCCGGTCTTCGGGGACCTCCTCGGCTGGGCCATGATGTCCTGCACCGGCTGGCCGGTCGCCGGCACCTGGGAGACCCCCGACGTCTCCGCGCCGGGGTCCGACCCGATCCTGGTGATCGGCAACACCGGTGACCCGGCCACTCCGTACGAGGGCGCCCGCAAGATGGTGGAGCGGCTCGGCCCGGGCGTGGGCGTGGAGCTCACCTACAGGGGCGAGGGGCACGGCGCGTACAACAGCGGCGACCCGTGCGTGCAGAAGGCGGTCAACACCTACCTGCTGGACGGGAAGACGCCGGCCGAGGGCACCGTCTGCACCGCGGCCGCCGACCCGACGGCCCCGCCCGAGACTCCGGAGTCGCCGTCGGCCGTCTGATCCGGGTCGGGTCGCGCTCCGGGTCGGGTCGGGTCGCGGTCAGGTCAGGTCCGCGGAACGCACGCCGAAGGGGCCGCACCACGCGATCGGGTTACGGCCCCTTCGGGCTGTGCTGGTGGACCGGCCCGGCGGACCGGCCTAGTAGACCGGCTTCTCGGGCTCGATCTGGTGGACCCAGCCGATGACGCCGCCGCCGACGTGCACCGCGTCCGCGAAGCCCGCGGACTTCAGGACCGCGAGGACTTCCGCACTGCGGACACCCGTCTTGCAGTGCAGGACGATGCGCTTGTCCTGCGGCAGGTCCTGGAGGGCGGTGCCCATCAGGAACTCGCCCTTGGGGATCAGCTTCGCGCCGGGGATCGAGACGATCTCGTACTCGTTGATCTCGCGAACGTCGATGATCTCGATGGGCTCGTCGGTGTCGATCCACTCCTTGAGCCGCTTGGGAGTGATCGTCGAACCGGCGGCCGCCTCCTGGGCCTCCTCCGACACGACGCCGCAGAAGGCCTCGTAGTCGATGAGCTCGGTGACGGTCGCGTTCGGACCGCAGACCGCGCAGTCGGGGTCCTTGCGGACCTTGACCTGGCGGTACTGCATCTCCAGGGCGTCGTAGATCATCAGGCGGCCGACCAGCGGGTCGCCGACACCCGTGAGGACCTTGATGGCCTCGGTGACCTGGATGGACCCGATGGACGCGCAGAGCACGCCCAGTACGCCGCCCTCGGCGCAGCTCGGGACCATGCCCGGCGGCGGGGGCTCCGGGTAGAGGCAGCGGTAGCACGGGCCGTGCTCGGACCAGAAGACCGAGGCCTGGCCGTCGAAGCGGTAGATCGAGCCCCACACGTACGGCTTGTTCAGCAGCACGCAGGCGTCGTTCACGAGGTAGCGCGTGGCGAAGTTGTCCGTGCCGTCGACGATGAGGTCGTACTGGCTGAAGATCTCCATCACGTTCTCGGCCTCGAGCCGCTCTTCGTGAAGGACCACATTCACGTACGGGTTGATGCCCAGCACGCTGTCACGGGCCGACTGGGCCTTGGAACGGCCGATGTCCGCCTGACTGTGGATGATCTGGCGCTGCAGGTTCGACTCGTCGACCTCGTCGAACTCCACGATGCCCAGCGTGCCGACGCCGGCCGCGGCGAGGTACATGAGGGCGGGCGAGCCGAGACCGCCGGCACCCACGGCCAGCACCTTGGCGTTCTTCAGGCGCTTCTGACCGTCCATCCCGACGTCCGGGATGATCAGGTGCCGCGAATACCGACGGACCTCGTCAACGGTGAGCTCAGCTGCTGGCTCGACCAGCGGTGGCAGCGACACAGGCACTCCGGAGGTGGGAGCATCCCCGCAGGTGCAGGGAGCGAACTGACGGTTGTTCTCTCCGTAACACTGCCACGCCCGTCTTCATTCCAAGACACCTGTCCCGACCCGTGAGACGATTTCGTCCCAGTACGCGGGCATGGAGGCCCACGGGTCGCCGCCGCGCACCCCGAGCCGGTCGGTGAACCAGATCGTGCCCGCTCCCTGCCAGCGGGCGACCCGCATCGCCTCCTCCAGATGCGGGCGCGGCACTCCGTGGACAAGGTGGCAGAACCGCTCCGCCGGATGGTCCGCCGTCCACTCCGCGACCTGCGACCA
Organism: Streptomyces sp. NPDC097617; assembly: GCF_044761485.1. NCBI lineage: Bacteria > Bacillati > Actinomycetota > Actinomycetes > Kitasatosporales > Streptomycetaceae > Streptomyces > Streptomyces sp. NPDC097617. The sequence continues at coordinate 169,261 of NZ_JBIWCL010000008.1, read as the reverse complement.
GCGGTAGTCGGCCCAGGACCCGGAGAAGGTGACCAGCTGGTCGGCGACCTCCGCATAGCCCTCGTAGGGGTGCGTGCCGTGCCCGAGCACGATCCGCAGGTCCCCGCCCAGGCTGCGCAGGGTGTCGACGACCCGGCACACCGAGGCCAGGTCCGCCCGGTCGGCCGGCGCCGCCGCGAGGTAGAAGCCGCCGACCCCGTACCAGTCGCGGAAGCGGTGCGCGTCGGAGATCAGCTCCCCGAAGGACCGGGACCCGTCCCGCATCGCGAGATGGCCGAGCACGGTGCCGCCCCCGCGCCGCAACTTCGCGGCCGCCTCCGTGCAGTGCGGGTCGGGCCGACCGCCCGGGCCGTCCGCCACGTTGAGCACGGCCCAGTGCAGCGGGGTGCCGGGGCGGGTCAGCTCGGCCCACTCGACGGGGGCGAGCAGCGGGTGCGCGTAGCCCGGGATGCCGAGGCCGAGGCGGCCGGCCTCGGTCGCGGAGGCGGTCATGGACCCCGGCGGCGTCGTCAGATGCGGCACGCCGCCTCCATCCAGATGTCCGCGAGGGATTCCTCCAGGTTGATCCGGGGCCGCCAGCCGAGCCGGTCCCGGGCGGTACGGACATCCGCCTGCTGCCAGGCTCCGCAGCCGTCCGGGTAGGGATACGGCTGGGGCGCCGCCGCGGCGATCTGCTCGGCGGTGGCTTCGGAGCGGGGCGAGCCGATGGTGGCGAGTCCGGCCGGGCGGCCGGGGTGCCCGTGCGCCTGCTGGGGTCCGCCGTGCGGGACGTCCAGCTCGTGCAGCGCGCCCCCGTACCCGGCGACCCGGGCCAGCACCCCGGCCGCGTCGCGCAGCCGGACCGCGCGGCCGGTGCCGATGTTGACCACGCCCTGTGCGGCGGACAGGGAGGCGGCGTGCACGGCCCGCGCCACGTCCCGTACGTCGACGAAGTCGCGCTGCACTCCGAGCCCGCTGAGCTTCAGCTCGCCGTCGCCCGCCTGCATCGCGCGACGCATCGCCTCGGCGAGGCGGCCGAGCGGGGATCCGGCGGGGGTGCCGGGGCCGACGGGCGAGAAGATGCGCAGGACGACGGCGTCCAGTCCGGAACCGAGGACCAGTTCGGTGGCGGCGAGCTTGCTCACCCCGTACGGCCCACCGGGTCTCGGCACGGCGTCCTCGGCCGTGGACGATCCGGGCTGGCTGGGCCCGTACTCGGCGGCGCAGCCGAGCTGCACCAGCCGGGCCCCGCAGCCGCTGCGGCGCAGCGACTCGCAGATCGTCGCGACGGCGACGGTGTTGTGCCGGGTGAGATCCCGGGCCCCGCCCCGGGTGGCTCCGGCGCAGTTGATGACGACGCCCGGGTGGACGGCGTCGAGGAAGCGGGTGAGCGCGCCGGGGCTGCCGGTGGCGAGGTCGAAGCGGACGTCGGCGTCGTCGCCGCGGCCGAGCGCGGTGAGCTGGACGGCGGGGTCGGCGAGCAGCCGGTCGGCGACGTAGCGGCCGAGGTATCCGTTGGCTCCGATCAGCAGCACCCTCATCGCGTGACCCCTTGGTTGGTTGGCTGGCCGGTCATGTCTGTTTCTCCTTGCGGATGGGTGGACGGACGGGTGGACGGACGGGTGGGGCGGGGTACGGGTAAAGCGCCTCGGCGTCGGCTCCGAAGGTCTGTGGGGACGTCCCGGGGACGTCAGGGCCGCGCGTGCGCGGACGCGCGGGACAGGGCGAGCACGGCGTGTACGAGAAGTCCTGCCGCGGCGGCGAGCACCGCCGCCGGGGAGGGGACCAGGGCGAGGGCGAGGGCGGCGCCGACGGGCGCGCGGTGGGCTCCGTGCCGGAGCAGGAGCCGGGTCAGGAGGAACAGCAGGGCGAGCGGTACCGCCACCGGGAGCGGTGTTCCGGCGAGTACGGCGGCCCCGGCGGCGGCCGCGGTGAACAGCGCGACGACCCCCACCAGCAGCGGGCGGACCCGGTCCGCGAACTCCTCCAGGGCGCGGCTCCCGTCGAGCCGGGCCCGCGCCCCGGCGGCGAAGGCGACGGCGGCCAGGTGCCCGGGGACGACGGCCAACGCGAGGCCGACCGCGAGGGCGGTGCCGTGCCGGTGGACGGCCCACCCGGCGACGGCGGCGGCCAGCAGGTGCGCCGCGTACGGGAACCGGCCCCCGGCGGCCCGCCCGGGCCACACCAGGGCGGCGGCGACGGCGACCGCGGCGGCGGCCCCGGCCCATGACTGCCCGGCGGCGGCCGCGGCGCAGGCGAGGGCGGCGGGCAGCAGCGCGTAGCCGAACCCCCGGAAGGCGGCGGGTCCCGCCGGCACCACGGTGCGCGCGGCGGCGGAGACCTCCTCGTGGGAGCTGCGCGCGTACAGCTCCTCGGCGAGCGAGAAGACGTCCCGGTGGCGGAACCGCGCGGCGGTGCGGTCGGTGATGCCGTGGGCCTCCAGCCCCGCGGCGATCTCCAGCGGGTCCACGGCCCGCTCGCAGAGCTCCCGGTGACGGTGCAGCAGGGTCTTGACGGGATCCCCGGCGGCCCGGCGCCGCGCCGGCCTCGCGGCCGCCTCGCCGGGGGCCGGCCCGGCCTCGGCGCATTCGGCCCCGACGGCGTTCGGCGGCGTCGCGATCTCGGGGTCGACGGTGGTCATACGGCGGCCTCCGAGGGCGAGTCCGGCAGGGGCTCGGCCCACGTCGGGCTGGTCCAGTGGCCGGGCACCCGGGCCTCCGGGGGCCGCGCGAAGGGGATCTCGCCGTCGGGCCGTTCGGAGCCCTTGGCCAGCACCCGCAGGTAGATGTCCTCGAAGGCGGCCACGTTCTGCTCGACGGTGAAGAGCTCAAGAGCCCGCGCCCGGGCCGCGGCGCCGAGCCGCTGCGCCCGTTCGGGGTCCCGCAGCAGGGACAGGCAGGCCTCGGCGAGGGCCCGGGGGTTGCGCGGCGGGACGACGAGTCCGGTGCCCCCGATGACCTCGCACACCGCGCCCACGTCGGTGGAGACGGTGGCGCGCCCGCAGAGCATCGCCTCGGCGAGGGTCACGGGGAAGCCCTCGATCACGGAGGACAGCACGACGACGCGCCCGGCGCCGTACGCCTCGGCCGAGGTGGGGGCGTCGGGTCCGCCGATCTCCTCGAAGGTGACCGGGTTCTCCCCGACGGTGACCGAGTCGGCGGCCTCGTCCGGGAAGAGCTGGGCGGCCAGGGAACGGCAGTCGGCGAGGTATCCGGGGGCCGCGGCCGTGGCGAAGATCCGCAGCCGGGTGCCGGGGGCGGCCCGGCGGACCTCGGCGAAGGCGTGCAGCAGGGCGATGAGGTCCTTGGCCGGCTCCATCCGGCCGACCCACACCAGCGTGTCGGGGTCCCCGCAGTCCGATGCCTCGCCGACGGTGGCGAATCGGTCCGCCTCCATCCCGGGGTAGACGGTCCGCAGCCGCTCCCGGGTGGCCCCGCACCGCTCCTGCCAGCGCCGGGCGTGGGCGTTGCCGGGGGTCAGGAAGTCGGCCCGGGTGTAGATCTCGGTGGCCAGCCGCAGGTGGAAGGCCGCGAGCAGGGCCCGTACGGCGGGGCGGGTCTCCGGCTCGCCGCCGGTGGCGAGCCGGGTCAGGTAGTGGGCCCGGAGCTGGACCCCGTACTCGGTGACCAGCAGCGGGACCCCGAAGAAGCGTTTGGCCAGGAGTCCGGGGATCGCCGCCACGCCGCCCGCGGCCGCGTGGCAGATGTCGGCCTCGCCGAGGCCGCCCGGCTCCTCGTACCAGTCGAGGGACAACGGCCGCAGCATGACCTCCAGTTCGTCCACGAACTCCAGCAGGTCGCTCACCTGGGCCGTCGCCACGGTGCGGGCCGCGCCCGGGGCCCGGCAGGCGGACTCCAGGGCCCGCACCGCGGACTCGGAGCGCAGGGCCGCGTACATCCCGCCCTGTGCGCGGGCGAGTTCGGCGAGCCCGTACAGCCCGGCGGCGAAGGGCTGCGGCTCTCCGGAGCAGATCCCGTCGACCAGCTCCCTGAAGCAGTCGACGAACCGCCGGCGCTCGCGCCGGGAGTAGGTCCGCCCGTCGTCGGCGGGAGCCCACAGGGGGGCCGTCCGGACCCGCGTGACGTGCTCGGGCAGTGGCACCCGGGCGCGTTCCTGCTCGGCGCTGCGGCTCAGTGCGTAGATCTCGAACTCGTGCTGCGGGAGCCCGCGCACGAGCCGGTCGCACCACAGCCTCGCCTCTCCCGTCGCATACGGATAACCACCTTCGGTGAGCAGTCCGATCCGCACGAGTGCCACCCCCGATCTCCCGTTCAGGCGGTCGCCGTTCGGTCGGGCGACCCGCTGCGGGAGAACTCAAGCGGATATGCCGAAGGCGCGACGGACGGTTGTCCGTCGCGCCACCGGAAGGGGTGAAGAGTCGTAACTTTCCCGTACGGTTCGCGTTCGAGCACGCTAGAAGTACAGCCTCGGAGACGGCTGCCGAGGGCTCGGGCGAAGACCTCCTGCCGTGACCTGCGGCGGCACGCGGCGAGCCCCGGATCGAGTGCCGGTACGGCGGCCGGCAGCCGGCGCTCGCGGTCATGGTGTGGTGGTGCGGCATGCGCAGAGCGATGGCCGACGATCGGACGTGTTGTCCACGCGGATCCCCGCCCGGCCGACGGGCGGGGCCGCTCGCGCGGGATCAACCGCCGGGGAAAACCCAGGGGTTGGGCTTGCACTCGATGCCGTTGATGTTCAGGGACTTGGTCTGCTGCTGCATGATCGGCGCGAACGCGCCCGGCGTCCGGCAGTTCACGTGGTCGTGTCCGAGCCGGTGTCCGACCTCGTGGTTGATGAGCATCTGCCGGTAGGCGAACATCTGGTCCGGCCCGTACGTGGCGGAGCCCTGCGCCCAGCGGAACGCGTTGATCATCACCCGCTCGGTGCGCGCGGAGTCGCAGGAGACGTTCTCTTCGGTGGTGTCCAGTCCGGACTTGGCGCACCACACACCGGTGGTCCCCGGGCTGGCGAGGGTGATCACGAAGTCCGCCTCGCCGCCCGGCACCCGTTCGAAGGTCCTGCTGCCCCCGTGGCCCCAGCTGCGGTCGTCGTTCAGGGTGCGGTGGACGGCCTCGGCGAAGAGCTGCGCGTCCAGGCCGAGGCCCTGTTCGACGTCGACCCGGTAGCGCACCAGCTTGCCCTTGCCGGGTGCCTTGGCCAGGCCGGGCACGGTGTCGAAGGTCCCGGAGCCCGCGAGCTTCGCGTCGAGCGGCAGCTGGAGCGCCATCTGCTGCTCGTACGTCAGCTCCGGTGCGGGCGCGTTCGCGGACGGCGCCGCGGGCGCGGCCGCCTGCGGCGGCGTCGGGCGGTCGTCCGAGCGGGAGGCGCCCTCGTCGGCCCGGCCGGTGCCGGCGGCGGCCTGCGCGCCGGTGCGGACGCCGTCCCCGTCGTTGAGCACCTGGCCCGCGACGACGACGGCGAGCACGGTGGTGACGGCCGCGGCGGCCATACCGGTGTACGTACGGACCTTCAGCCCGCGGGCCGGGCCGGGCGCGTCCTCGGCGGGAGCGTCGGCGTCCGCGGGGACGACCGGATCGACGGGCTTGCGCGGCCCGGGTACCCGGCGGTGCGATCCCGTGGAGGTGACGGGGTCGAGGTCGAAGTCGTGCGCAGGTACGGGAGCGGGGGCGCCCGGAGGCGTCAGGGTGACCTGCGGGAAGCCCACCGCGGGCGTGCCGAAGGCCGGGGTGTCGCAGTCCAGGAGGGCGGCGGGGGCCGCCGCGGACCGCTCGGTGGCGGTGGCGCCGTGCGGGCGCCGCACCCCGTGCCAGTCCCCGTAGACGGAGTCGGGGCGGGCCCCCCAGGCGCCGCCGGACTCGTGCTGCTCGGGGTGTCCGCCGCTCCGCGCGTCGGCGAAGGACCGGTCCTGCGACACGTACCCCTGGTGGGTGACGGTCGGCTCGGGCCAGTACCCGGCGGGCGGCTCCTCGTAGGGCAGCGGCGCGGGCTCGGGCTCCGGCCGGGGCGGAGCCGGGGCGGGTGCGGGTGCCGGACCGGAGGCCTTGCGACTATGTCGTCCCACGGTCCTCAGCCTCTGCCGTCTTCGGTATCTCGGTCACTCTCGCCCGTTCCGGTGTCGCTCAGCAGCTCCCGGAAGGCGGCGGCCACCACCTCGGGGTACTCCATCATCGCCACGTGTCCGGCCTCGGGCAGACACAGCAGCCGCGAACCGCGGAAGGCCGCGGCCGCCCTGTGCGCCATACGGTACGAGACCAGCTGGTCCCGGCCACCGTAGACCAGCAGGGTGGGTGCAAGAACCCGCTGTGCCTGCCGCCACAGTCCGTGCTGGCCACCGAGGGTGTAGGCGTCGACGATGCCGCGCGAGGAGCGGGTCATCGCCTCCCAGAAGTACGGCAGGGCCATCCGCCGCTCCATCTCCTCCACGGCGTTGCGGAATCCCTCGGGCGTCACCCGGGAAGGGTCTCCGTAGCAGAGCTCCGTCACTCCCCGGGTGCGCTGCTCGGCGCCGATCCCCTGCATCATCCGGTTGAAGAGCGCGGCCACCCCGGGGACGGCCAGCAGCGCGGTCGGCACGGCCGACTTCTGCACGCGCAGCTCGGGCAGGGCGGGCGAGACCAGGGTCAGGGTGCGCACGAGATCGGGCCGGACGGCCGCGACGCGGGTGGAGACGGCTCCGCCGAGGGAGTTCCCGAACAGGTGGACCGGGCCGCGCCCGGCGGCGTCGAGGTGCCGGATGACGACGCGGGCGAAGGAGGTGACGGAGTAGTCCCGGTCGGCCGGTGGTGGGGACCAGCCGAAGCCCGGCAGGTCCACGGCTTCGCCGTCGACGGTGCCGGCGAGCTGCGCCATCAGGTCGGACCAGTTCTGCGAGGAACCGCCGAGTCCGTGCACGAACAGAGCGGGTGGCAGTCCCGTACGCAGGGGCGGGCGGACCCGGACGGCCAGCTCCAGTCCGGGCAGCGCCGCGGTGCGCAGCTGCTCCCCCTCGGCCAGCCGGGCGGCTCCCACCAGGGAGGACACCTCGGCGGTGGAGCGTACGCCCGGCAGCTCGGTCGAAGACATGCGGGCAATGTTACGAGACGATCACGCTCCTCTTCTTGTGTTCGCCGTCACAGACGCCGGCCGACCGGAAGAAGTACTGATCCGTATAGCGGTGCATCCGCGATCCTCCTAGGCTCGTAAGTGAGCACAAGGAAGCGAGGGGAGCGGCATGACTGTCGACCCTGCGGAGCCGGACACCTTCCGGGAGCGGATTCCGGAAACCCTCGATCCTGAGGCGCCCGAGGCGGATGTGGCGGAGCAGCTGGCCGATCTCCGGCCGGACCAGGACGACCCGGTCACCGCGGGCGCGGCGGGCGAGGCCACGGACGGCGATGCCGTCGAGCAGGCGCGGGTGGTGCCGCTGGACGAGGACGACTACCGCTGACCCCGGCGGACCGGGCACCGGCCGGGCACCCGACCGAACCGGTCATCAAACCGCTGATCAAACCGCTGACCAGCGCCTCCGGGCCGTCCGTACCGCGAGAAAACTCGGCTTGAACCCTCCAGATTCGGTTACCGAAAAGTACGATGGCCGCGCGGCGCAGAGCGCACTGTGTTCTTAGAGAAAGTGGGAGGCGGCGTGACAGCCATCGAGCAGACCGAAGCAGCGCGTCCGCGGGGCACGCGACTGCCGCGCCGAGCCCGGCGCAACCAGCTGCTGGGCGCGGCCCAGGAGGTCTTCGTCGCGCAGGGGTACCACGCGGCGGCGATGGACGACATCGCCGAGCGGGCCGGCGTGAGCAAGCCGGTGCTGTACCAGCACTTCCCCGGCAAGCTCGACCTGTACCTGGCGCTGCTGGACCAGCACTGCGAGGCCCTGCTGCTCGCCGTACGCACCGCCCTCGCGTCGACGACGGACAACAAGCTGCGCGTGGCGGCCACCATGGACGCCTACTTCGCTTACGTGGAGGAGGAGGGCGGCGCCTTCCGGCTGGTCTTCGAGTCCGACCTGACGAACGAGCCGGCGGTGCGCGAGCGCGTCGACCGGGTCTCCCTCCAGTGCGCCGAGGCGATCTCCGACGTCATCGCCGAGGACACCGGTCTCTCCCAGGACGAGTCGATGCTGCTGGCCGTGGGCCTGGGCGGGGTCTCGCAGGTCGTGGCCCGCTACTGGCTCTCCAGCGAGAGCCCGGTCGCCCGCGGGACGGCGGTCGGCCTGCTGACCTCGCTGGCCTGGCGCGGTATCGCCGGCTTCCCGCTGCACGGTGCCGAGTCCGCGGAGACCGCGGAGACCGCGGAGACCGCGGAGACCACCGAGTCCTGACGGCCGCTACGGCCCGTGTTCGCTGCGAGCGTGTCCGCTCTGCGCGGTCCGCGTCCCCTCACCGGGCTAATGTGGACCGCGTACGGCGCGGCTGATCGCGCGAACCGGATCGTCGGAGGGACAAAGCCGTGGAGGTCAAGATCGGCGTGCAGCACGCACCCCGGGAGATCGTGCTGGAGAGCGACCTGAGCGCCGAGGAGCTGGAGAGCGTCGTCACCGCCGCACTGTCCGGCACCGCGCCGCTGCTGAGCCTCACCGACAACAAGGGCCGCAAGGTCCTGGTGCCGTCCGACCGCCTGTCGTATGTCGACCTGGGCGAGCCGAGCGTGCGCAAGGTCGGTTTCGGCGCGCTCTGAGAACTGTTGGAAACGGCCCGGTGGTTGAGCCCACCGGGCCGTTTCTGTTTCTTCCGCTTCGGGTAGGACCGCAGTGACCCGGTTTGCCCTGACGTATGGGAGAGACCTGATGCTGCTGTTGGAAGTGCTCGGCTCCGCTCTATTGGGCCTCGCCCTGTCCGCGACGGCCGCCCGAGTGCTCGCGAGCCGGCTGCCTTCCCTCAGAGTGGTGCTGCTCAGCGGAGTACTGGGCGCGCTGTTCGGGGCGTATCTCACACACTTCGCGCTGGGTCCCGGGCACAACACCCTGACCGCGACCCTCATCGGCGCAGTGCTGGTGTCGGCCGTGGTCCTGTCGCTGTTGCTCCGTCCGGCCGCAAGGCCCCGCAGGCGGTCCCACAGGACTCCGTTTTCGCTCCCGTCGCGGGGCTGACCCCTGAGTCCCGGCTCCTGAGCCCCGGCCCTTGAGCCCCGAACCCAGACCGCCGCACCACGTACGTCGGCCCCGGCGCGCACACAGCGCGCCGGGGCCGACGTACGTACGGGTGGTGACGAAGCGGTACGGTCAGGCGGCGAGGCCGAGGGCCGCCATCCGCTTGGTGTGCGCCTTGGTGATCCGGGTGAACATCTCGCCGACGGCCGCGAGGTCGAAGCCCGCCGCCATTCCGTCGACGCCGCCGACCAGCATGGTCGAGAGCGCGTCACGCTCGGCGACCACCCGCTGGGCCTGCGAGAGGGCCTCGCCCATCAGGCGGCGGGCCCACAGCGCGAGCCGGCCGCCGCAGCGCGGGTCCGCCTCGATCGCGGCGCGCACCTTCTCGACGGCGAAGTTGCCGTGGCCGGTGTCGTCGAGCACGCCGAGCACGAGCGCGCGGGTGTCGGTGTCCAGGTGGGAGGCGACCTCGCGGTAGAAGTCACTGGCGATGGAGTCGCCGACGTAGGCCTTGACCAGGCCCTCCAGCCAGTCCGACGGCGCGGTCTGGCGGTGGAAGTCGTCGACGCCCTTCGCGAAGGGCTCCATGGCGGCGGTGGGCTCGACGTCGATCGCCGCGAGCCGTTCGCGCAGCCGCGCGAAGTGGTGGAACTCGGCGGAGGCCATCGCGGCGAGCTCGGCCTTGTCGTCCAGGGTGGGCGCGAGCTTCGCGTCCTCCGCCAGGCGCTCGAAGGCCGCGAGCTCTCCGTAGGCGAGCGCGCCGAGCAGGTCCACGACGGCGGCCCGGTACTGCGGCGAGGCAGAGGCGGCGGCCCAGTCCTGGGAGGCGATACCCACGGCTTCGGCGGGGGCGCTGTCGTCGGCGGACGAGGCGTTTTCTACGGTCGACATGCTCCGCACAATAGCCCGCCGAATAGCCCTCCGAGTCACCACGCCGGTACCTTGCCTGTCCAGCGAAACGCGCCTACGCGGTGAATTCACCCGACACAGCTGCGCGATTCCGGGGTACAGTGGTAATGCGCCTGCCGAATACTCGGCGGGCCATCCCGAATGAGGATGCCCGGTCGGTGGCCCGATCGGCTCCAACCGACCGCCCTCGGTGCGGTGCGTGCGTTCATGCGTACCGCCTCCCACGAGGGGCCCCCTCAGCGGCAGATGCGCTTGAGCGAAGGCTAGTGGTCCCGCGCAGCTTCGTACGTAGCAGTACTGCAAGCACGGCACGGTACGACCCCCCTCGCCGCCTCGCGCCGCGTCTCACAGAAGAGGCAGCACCCTGACTACGTTCCGAGACCTCGGGATCTTTCCCGAGACGGCCGAAGCCCTTGAGGCCGTCGGCATTGTGTCCCCCTTCCCGATCCAGGAGATGACCCTCCCCGTCGCCCTTTCCGGCTCGGACGTCATCGGCCAGGCCAAGACCGGTACCGGCAAGACGCTCGGTTTCGGCCTTCCCCTGCTGGAGCGGGTCGTCGTCCCTGCCGACGTCGAGGTCGGCCGCGCCACCCCCGCGCAGCTGACCGACGCCCCGCAGGCCCTCGTGGTGGTTCCGACCCGCGAGCTGTGCACCCAGGTCACCAACGACCTCCTCACCGCGGGCAAGGTCCGCAACGTGCGCGTCCTCGCCATATACGGCGGCCGCGCGTACGAGCCCCAGGTCGAGGCGCTCAAGAAGGGCGTCGACGTGATCGTCGGCACCCCGGGCCGCCTGCTCGACCTGGCCGGGCAGAAGAAGCTCGACCTCTCGCACGTCAAGGCGCTCGTCCTGGACGAGGCCGACGAGATGCTCGACCTGGGCTTCCTGCCCGACGTCGAGAAGATCATGGCCTACCTGCCCGCGAAGCGTCAGACGATGCTGTTCTCGGCGACCATGCCGGGCGCGGTCATCGGCCTGGCCCGCCGCTACATGACGCAGCCGACGCACATCCGCGCCGTCTCCGAGGACGGTGAGGGCGCGACCGTCGCCAACACCACGCAGCACGTCTTCCGTGCGCACAACATGGACAAGCCGGAGCTCGTCTCCCGCATCCTGCAGGCCGAGGGTCGCGGCCTGGCCATGATCTTCTGCCGTACCAAGCGCACGGCGGCCGATATCGCCGAGCAGCTGGAGAAGCGCGGCTTCGCCTCGGGCGCCGTCCACGGCGACCTGGGCCAGGGTGCGCGCGAGCAGGCCCTGCGCGCGTTCCGCAACGGCAAGGTCGACGTGCTGGTGTGCACCGACGTCGCCGCGCGCGGTATCGATGTCGAGGGTGTGACCCACGTCATCAACTACCAGACCCCCGAGGACGAGAAGACCTTCCTGCACCGTGTGGGCCGCACCGGCCGCGCGGGCAACAAGGGCATCGCCGTCACCCTGGTCGACTGGGACGACATCCCGCGCTGGCAGCTGATCAACAAGGCGCTGGAGCTGGACTTCCACGACCCGGTCGAGACGTACTCCACGTCGCCGCACCTGTTCGAGCAGCTGAACATCCCGGCCGGCACCAAGGGCATCCTGCCGCGCGCCGAGCGCACGCGGGCCGGCCTGAAGGCCGAGGACCTCGAGGACCTGGGCGAGACCGGCGGCCGCGGTGGCCGTGGCGGCCGCTCCGGTCCTGCGGCCGCCGCCGTGGTGACCGAGGAGCGTCCGGCCCGTACCCGTACGCCGCGCCAGCGCCGCCGTACGCGGGGCGGATCGGAGCTCGCCGAGGGCGCCGAGGCCACCGCCGCGGTGACCCCGGTCCAGGCTCCGGAGGCCCCCGCGGCCCCGGCCGCCGACGAGGCGCGCCGTCCGCGCCGCCGCCGTACCCGTACGGCTGCCGTGCCGGTCCAGGCCGCCGCGGCCGCGCCGGTCGCCGAGGCCGTGGCCCCCGTGGCCGTGGCCGCCGAGGAGGCTCCGGCCAGGCCGAAGCGCGTCCGTACCCGCAAGATCGTCGAGACCGCGTCGGAGCCCGACTTCCAGATGGCTCCGCTGGTCGAGCCCGTGAGGGCCCGGCGCACGCCCACCCGCACGCCCACCCGCAAGGCCGCCCCGGCGGTCGCGTCCGTCGCGGTGACCCCGGTCGCCGAGGTCGCCGTCGAGGAAGCTCCGGTCAAGCCGAAGCGGACCCGTACCCGCAAGGTCGCGGAGGCGGCTCCGGTCGTCGCCGAGGCCGTCGCGGTCGCGGTCGCGGAGGAGGCTCCGGTCAAGCCGAAGCGGACCCGCACCCGCAAGGTCGCCGCTGCCGCCCCGGAGGCCGCCGCGGTCACCGAGGCCGTCGCCGTGGCCGAGGAGGCTCCGGTCAAGCCGAAGCGCACCCGCGCCCGCAAGGTCGCGGCCGCCGCGCCCGAGGCGTAGGCCCCACGCAGTACCGCACCGATGGCCCCGATCCCCTTCCGAGGGGGCCGGGGCCATCGGTCTGCCCGGGCCGCGCCGGTCCCGTACGGGCCGGTAACCTCGGGCCATGAGCAAGCCGCCGCGCCTGACCCTGCCCGCCGCCGCCCGTGCGTACCTCCTCACCACCGACCGCGGCTCCTTCGCCGTGCACGAAGCCGGTGAGCCCGTACGCGGCACCGCCCTGCTGGTCCCCGGCTTCACGGGCAGCAAGGAGGACTTCATCGGTCTCCTGGAGCCGCTGGCCGCCGCCGGGTACCGGGTCGTCGCCGTGGACGGCCGCGGCCAGTACGAGAGCCCGGGCCCGCGCGAGGAGGCCCCGTACACCCTGGAGGAGCTGGCGCGGGACGTCCTCGCACAGGTCCGCGCGCTGGGCGGGGACCGGGTGCACCTGGTCGGCCACTCGCTCGGCGGGCTGATCTCGCGCGCCGCCGTGCTGCGCGACCCCTCGCACTTCGCCTCGCTGACCCTGATGAGCAGCGGGCCGGCCGCGATCTCCGAGGAGCAGCAGGCCCGGACGAAGCTGCTGGTGGCCGCGCTGGAGGCGATGGGCGACGACATGCCCGGGATCTGGGCGGCGATGCGGGCCCACGATCCGAAGGACGCGGCCGCCGACTCCCCGGAGCTCGCGCACTTCCTGCGCGAGCGGTGGCTGGCGACCGTCCCCGAGCAGCTGATCGCCACCGGACGGACGCTGATCTGCGAGCCCGACCGGGTCGAGGAGCTCGGCCGGGTCGACCTTCCCAAGCTGGTGCTGTCCGGTGCGGTGGACCAGGCCTGGCCGGTGCCGCTGCTGGACGAGACGGCCCGGCGCCTGGGTGCGCGACGGGTGATCGTGCCGGGGACGGACCACTCCCCGAACGCCGAGGACCCGGCCACGACGGCCCGCGCGCTGGCCTCGTTCTGGGACTCCTGCACCGGCGTGTAGTTAGCCAGTCAAAAAATTTCCTTAGCGTAGGGAATGATTGCGGCTTACACTTCGTTGACCCAGTGCAAGGAGAAACACTGACGAAGGGAGAAGCCCCATGCGCTTCGAGATTCTGCGCCTGGACGACGTCGACGGGTCCGCCGTGGACAGCACAGTCGTCGACGCGGCCTCCGTCAACCGGATCGTGCAGCAGGCCGCAGCCGTCGGCCAGCGCATTCTGATCCGACCGGCCGAGAGTGCGTCCTGCTGACGCATCGCCCGCACGAAAACGTTCGCGCCCCCGCACCGATCCCGGTGCGGGGGCGTTCGCATGAGCGGGCGCGGGCGCGCAGGCGCGCGGCGCGGGCGCCGGGCTCCGCGGGCGTCAGGCGCCGCGGACGACCTGGAGCACGCCGTTGATGATCTGCTGAACCGCGATCGCCGAGAGCATCATGCCGGCGAGCCGGGTGACGAGCACGACGCCACCGTCCTTGATGACCCGGATGATCACGAGCGAGTAGCGCATGGTGATCCACAGCACGATGTGCATGGCCGCGATCGCGGCCCAGACGGAGACCTGCCCGGCGGCGCCGTCCGCCTTCTGCACGGCCAGGATGACGGACACGATCGCACCGGGTCCGGCCAGCAGCGGCATGCCCAGCGGGACCAGGGCGACATTGACGTCCTTGGTCTGCTTCGGCTCGTCGGTCTTGCCGGTGAGCAGGTCGAGCGCGATGAGCAGGAGCAGCAGACCACCGGCGATCATCAGCGCCGGGACGGAGACGTGCAGGTAGTCGAGGATCTGCTGGCCGCAGATACCGAACACCGCGATGACTCCGAAGGCCACGCAGACGGCCTGCCAGGCCATGCGGCGCTGCACCTTGACGGGGCGGCCGGAGGTGAGGGCGAGGAAGATCGGCGTGATGCCCGGGGGGTCCATAATCACGAAAAGCGTGAGAAAAAGGGATCCGAAGACGGCGAAATCAAACACAGTGATGCCTTGCAGGAGAGAGGGGTGTCGCGAAGAAGAGTGTGGGACGGGTGGAGCGGGGCCGGATCCGGCCGATCAGCGCTCGCGTCCGCCGGCGCCCGGAACCGGGAAGGCCCCTGTCGCGCGGCGCGTGATCTCGCCGTAGATCTCGGGGTCGGTCGTGAACTCCCCGAGACGGCAGGTCTTGCGGCTCCCGTGGTAGTCGCTGGAGCCGGTGGTCAGCAGGCCGAGGTCCGCCGCCAGGCCGCGCAGCCGCGCGCGGGTGTCCGCGTCGTGGTCCATGTGGTCCACCTCGATGCCGTCCAGGCCCGCGGTGGCCAGCGCGGCCAGCGCCGACTCGGGCACGCAGCGGCCCCGCTTGACGGCGGCGGGGTGCGCGAGGACGGTGACGCCGCCGGCCGCCTTGACCAGGCGCACGGCCTCGAAGGGGTCGAGCTCGTGCTTCTCCGCGTACGCGCGGCCGCCGTCGGCGAGCCATTCGGGCGTGAAGGCGTCCGAGACGGTGGCCACGACGCCCAGTTCGACGAGGGCGGTGGCGATGTGCGGCCGCCCGACGGAGCCGTCACCGGCGATCCGCGCCACCTGCTCCCAGGTGACGCCGACGCCGAGGTCCTGGAGCTTGCCGACCATGGTCCGGGCGCGCGGGGTGCGGTCGTCGCGGACGAGCTCCCGCTCCCGGGCGAGCTCGGGCTCCTCGGGGTCGAAGAGGTACGCGAGCATGTGCACGCCGACCCCGTCGAGACGGCAGGAGAGTTCGGCCCCGGTCACGAGGGTCAGTCCGGCGGGCAGGGCCGCGAGGGCCTCGGCGTGTCCGCGCACGGTGTCGTGGTCGGTCAGCGCCACCACGTCCAGCCCGGCCGCCGCGGCGCCCAGCACCAGCTCGGCGGGGGTGTCCGTACCGTCGGAGGCCGTGGAGTGGGCGTGCAGGTCGATGCGCACAGCCTGGCTCCATGGTTCGTACGTACGGGGGACACTCCAGGATAGCCGGGCGAACGGGTCCCTCAGGCAGGGCCCAGGATGCGCGGGCTCAGGGCCCCGCACGGAAGGAGCTCGACCTCGGCGCCCGCGTCCCGCAGGTCGGTGAGGACGAGCTCGTCGTACATCAGGAGGCCGGACTGCTCCGGCCAGACGATCGCCCACAGCCACAGGCCGCGCGCCTCGCCGGCGAAGACGGCCCGGTCGTCGGGGCCGCCGTTCACGTGCCACAGCGGTGTCGGCCGGCCGGCGGCGACCACCTTGGTGTGCGGCGGCGCCGCTACGTTGATGGACGAGCCGGGGTCGAGGCCGTCGATGCCCGCGTACCGGGCGCCCAGGCCGACGCCCAGTTCCTCCGCGATCAGCAGCAGCTCGCCGATGCCACCCAGCGGTCCGGGGCCGGAGCAGGCCACCGCCGTCGCCCGGCCGCCGCTGCGGTCGTCACCCGCGGACGCGACCCCCGTGAACAGCCACCCGACCGGCAGCGGCCACGGCATCCACACGGGCACCTTGGCCCGGTGCGCCACCACGCTCAGTCCTTCGACGCTCGGCGGGATGACGGGTTGCAGGGGGTGGACAGCGCCGTGCACCGCGCACTGCCAGGAGTCGGAGAAGAGTCCGGGCGCCCTGACCCGGCCGCCGCACTTCGGGCAACTTGGTTCACCCCTCATAAGATGCCACGCTCCTCCCCGCCCGGCCCCCAGTCAAGGCGCGCTCACCCGTCCGGGCTGTCAGTCCAGCGCGACAGCGGTACGCAAAGGGTCCCTCAGGTCGGTCCCGCGCGCGAGCCAGCGCTCCTGGAGGGCCGCCGCCCCGTGCACCCGTTTCCAGGCCGCCTCGTTCGCCGTCATCGGCAGCAGGGGCAGGAAGTGCACCGGGTCCATGGGCTCGTCGAGCGCCAGGTCCTCGACCAGACCGCCCGGTTCCGCCACGAGGACGGAGCTGAAGGGCGCCTCGTCCCAGAGCGGCCCGCCCACGTCCAGCGAAGCCCCGGGGGCCACGATCAGCCCCTCGACCTGCGGGGACGCGGCCAGCACCGCGAGCGGTCGCAGGAGTTTGTCGGTGGCCGCCAGCCCGGCCCGTACGGTCAGCACCAGCTCGGCGCGCGGGCCCCGTACGGGGTCGGCGACCGCGGCGGTCGGATCGGTCATCGGATGCGCGGACATCCCCAGGGTCGCGTACCGCACGAGGTCGCCCTCGGCGAAACGGAGTACCTCGATGCGGTCGGTGCCCAGGAAGGTGACGGCGGCGCGGGCGTCCGGTTCACCGAACACCGTCCGCAGCCGGGCCTCCACAAGAGCCAGAATTTCTGCCATGAAGCGAGCATAGAACTCGTATCAGCCGGGTAAAGGGCGGGTCTTGACCATCCGTCGGCTGATAGTGTTGACAGCTGTTCGGGGCCGCACGCAGAAGCGGTGTTTCAGCGCCCCGGCTACAGGACGTCCCTCACGGGGGACCGGCCGGAGGAGGTGGGGCTGCGGTGGACCGAAGTCGATCGTGCAGTACCAATCGCTCTTCCACTTCTGTGACGGGCGCCTCCCGCCCCCTTTGATCTGCTCGATCCGTCCGATCCGGCGATCAGTAGAAGAGCGACGGCAGAACGTTGTCCTCCCGTCCTGTTCCCTCCCCCTGCCTGGGCCTGCCCGCCCGCGGTGGAGGGTCTCCCACCCGTACGGTCCGCAGCCGTACGCGAGAAGGAGCCTGCCATGTCGATGCTGCCCTACCTGCGTGCGGCCGTTCGTCCGTCCCTGCGCAGGGCCACTCCCGTACAGCCCGGATACGACACCACCCGCGACCCGTCGGCGAGCAGCGCGGTGGTCGACTGCGCCGTGTACCGGGGCGGGCGGCGGGTGCTGGGGCCGGCGTGCCTGACGCCCCGTGAGGCGATCCGCCGGGTCCGCGAGGACGGCGGGTTCGCCTGGATCGGCCTGCACGAGCCGACCGAGGCCGAGTTCGCGGGGATCGCCGCCACCTTCGGACTGCACCCGCTGGCCGTCGAGGACGCGGTGCACGCGCACCAGCGGCCGAAGCTGGAACGCTACGACGACACACTCTTCACCGTCTTCAAGACGATCCACTACGTCGACCACGCCGAACTGACCGCCACCAGCGAGGTGGTGGAGACCGGCGAGGTGATGTGCTTCACCGGCCCCGACTTCGTCATCACCGTCCGGCACGGCGGTCAGGGCTCCCTCAAGGGGCTGCGCCACCGCCTCCAGGACGATCCTGACCTCCTCGCCAAGGGCCCCTCGGCGGTCCTGCACTCCCTCGCCGACCACGTCGTCGACGGCTACATCGCGGTCGCCGCGGCGGTGCAGGACGACATCGACGAGGTGGAGAGCGAGGTCTTCGCGGCCCCCGCCAAAGGCAGTGCGCGCGGCGGCGACGCGGGCCGCATCTACCAGCTCAAGCGCGAGGTACTGGAGTTCAAGCGGGCGGTCTCACCGCTGCTGCGGCCGATGGAGCTGCTGAGCGAGCGGCCGATGAGGCTGGTGGACCCGGACATCCAGAAGTACTTCCGGGACGTCGCCGACCACCTGGCGCGGGTCCACGAGCAGGTGGTGGGCTTCGACGAACTGCTGAACTCGATCCTCCAGGCCAACCTCGCGCAGGCGACGGTCGCCCAGAACGAGGACATGCGCAAGATCACCTCCTGGGCGGCGATCATCGCCGTGCCGACGATGATCTGCGGCGTGTACGGAATGAACTTCGAGCACATGCCGGAACTCCACTGGCGCTACGGCTATCCGATGGTGATGGCCGCGATCGCCGCCTCCTGCTTCACCATCCACCGCGCGCTGCGCCGCCACGGCTGGCTCTGACCGACCCCGGACCCGTCCCGGACGACCGCTCGCGGGCGCGCGGCGACCCCCTACCCTGTCGGCATGACTCTCAGCACGCTCGACCTGGCCCTCGTCGAGGAGGCCACGAAGAAGTCCGGCCTGATCTGGGTGCGCGGCGGCGGGGCCGACCGCGCCCTGTGGCACGCCTGGGTGGAGGGCGCGGCCCACGTGGTGGGCGACGGGCCCGGCGAGCAGCCGTTCCCGGGTCTTGCGGACGGTGCGAGCGCCGAGGTGACCGTGCGGAGCAAGGACAAGGGCGGCCGGCTGGTGGCCTGGACGGCGACGGTACGGGAGATCGCACCCCGCAGCGAGGAGTGGGCGGCGGCGGTCGCCGAGCTCAAGGGCAAGCGGCTGAACGCGCCCGACACCCAGGACATGACCGAGCGGTGGGCGCGGGAGTGCCGGCTGCTGCGGCTGGAGCCGGAGTCGGTCCGGGGCGGGCTGCCGGACGACTCGCTGGCCGCGGCCCCGCTGCCGTCCCCGGCGACGACCCGCCGGGCGATCCCGGCGGGCCTGCCGAAGCTGCTGCTGAAGCGGAAGAAGACCGCGCGCTAGCCGGTCAGGGCTTCGTCGGGTTCGCGCCCTGGCCGGAGCCCTTGGAGGGGGCCGGGGCCGATTCGCCGCCCTGGTCCTTGGTCGTCGGCAGCTGGGACCCGTAGTCGACGGTCTGGTCCTGCGCGGGCGCCTCCAGCGGGAACGTCTTGCCCCACTCGGCGAGTTCCACCCGGCCCGCGCCGCCCGCCCGCTCCATCATCAGCGGGTACGGGGTCCCCTCCAGCGAGACCGAGAGCTTGCCGCCCTTGCCCTCGTTCGCCGTGACCTGGACCGCGCGGGTGTGCCCGACCTTGCTGTAGGAGCCCTTGGCGAGCTTGCCCTCGAGACCGAGCAGCCCTTCGAGCAGCACGTCCATGTCGGTGAAGCCGCGGAACTGCTTGTAGGAGGGGTCGCCCTCGGGGACCTTCACGTACTTGTCGCCGAGCTTGCCGGCCGAGTCGGACTCGCCCCAGAACGCCGCGCTCGCCTTCAGGTACAGCTGCTCCCCCACGCGCAGCAGCTGGAAGGTGTCGTCCTTCGACTTCACTTCGCCGGAGCCGCCGTCCGCCTTCAGCCTCATGTCGAGGGTGAAGGACTTGCCGCCGCTGACGAGCGTGCCGGACAGGTGCACCGAGTCGGCCTCCGTCGCGGCCGCCTTCGCCTTCGCCTCGATC
Organism: Streptomyces sp. NPDC097617; assembly: GCF_044761485.1. Taxonomy (NCBI): domain Bacteria; kingdom Bacillati; phylum Actinomycetota; class Actinomycetes; order Kitasatosporales; family Streptomycetaceae; genus Streptomyces; species Streptomyces sp. NPDC097617. The sequence continues at coordinate 149,978 of NZ_JBIWCL010000008.1, read as the reverse complement.
TTGTCGGCGGAGAGCTTCCCGACACCGTTCGTGCCCTCGTCGGGATCGTCCCCGCAGCCCGTACCGGTGACGGCGAGGCCTGCGCACAGCGCACCGATCAGGGCGGCCCGGCGCAGCCGCGCGGCGGGGAAGTAGGCGGTCACGGGTAGGGGCCTCTCGTCGGTCGTCTGCGAGCAGCAGGCAGCGTACCCGCCCGTAGGATCCGCCCCGCGACCGCGCCCCCGGTGTTCACCGGCCCCCGGCCGGACGGCCCCACCAGGACGCTTTCCTGCGGCACGGGCTAGCCTGAGGGGCGGCACGACTCTTGATCGACGCACTAGGAGGCGCTCGGATGGCTGCAGGCGCCCCGCGGATCTTCGTTTCGCATCTGTCGGGTGTGCCCGTCTTCGACCCCAACGGCGACCAGGTCGGCCGGGTCCGCGACCTCGTGGCGATGCTCCGGGTCGGCGGCCGTCCGCCGCGGCTGCTGGGCCTGGTGGTCGAGGTCGTCAGCCGGCGGCGGATCTTCCTGCCGATGACCCGGGTCACCGGTGTGGAGTCCGGGCAGGTCATCACCACCGGTGTCGTCAACATGCGGCGCTTCGAGCAGCGTCCGACCGAACGCCTGGTCCTGGGCGAGCTGCTGGACCGGCGGGTGACGCTGGTCGCGAGCGGCGAGGAGGTCACCGTCCTGGACGTGGCCATCCAGCAGCTGCCGGCCCGCCGGGACTGGGAGATCGACCGCATCTTCGTACGGAAGGGCAAGTCGGGGGCGCTGCGCCGACGCGGCGAGGCCCTGACGGTGGAGTGGTCGGCGGTGACCGGCTTCTCGCTGGAGGAGCACGGCCAGGGCGCCGAGAACCTGGTCGCCACCTTCGAGCAGATGCGCCCGGCCGACGTGGCGAACGTGCTGCACCACCTGACGCCGAAGCGGCGCGCCGAGGTGGCCAGTGCCCTCGACGACGACCGGCTCGCGGACGTCATGGAGGAGCTGCCCGAGGACGAGCAGGTGGAGATCCTCGGCAAGCTGAAGGAGGAGCGCGCCGCCGACGTCCTGGAGGCGATGGACCCCGACGACGCGGCCGACCTGCTGTCGGAGCTGCCGGAGGTCGACAAGGAGCGGCTGCTGACACTGATGCAGCCGGACGACGCGGCCGATGTGCGCCGCCTGCTGTCCTACGAGGAGAACACCGCCGGCGGTCTGATGACCACCGAGCCGATCGTGCTGCGCCCGGACGCCACCGTCGCGGACGCGCTGGCCCGCGTACGGCAGGCGGACCTGTCGCCCGCGCTGGCCGCGCAGGTGTACGTGTGCCGCCCGCCGGACGAGACGCCCACGGGCAAGTACCTGGGCACGGTGCACTTCCAGCGGCTGCTGCGCGACCCGCCGTTCACACTGGTCAGTTCGATCGTGGACACGGATCTGCCGCCGCTGCGGCCGAACGCCTCGCTGCCCATGGTGACCACGCACCTGGCCGCCTACAACATGGTGGCGGTGCCGGTGGTCGACGAGAGCGGCTCGCTGCTGGGCGCGGTGACCGTGGACGACGTGCTGGACCACCTGCTGCCGGACGACTGGCGGGAGACGGACTTCCATTCCGAGGAGGCCCTGGGTGGCCGCTGAGCGAGGGCGCTTCGACCGGGGGCGGGGCGAGCAGGCGCGCGAGCGGCGCCGCGAGCAGATCCGGGAGCGCCGCGAGCAGGCCCGGGCGCAGGCGCGCGAGCACGGGCTGGCGGCGGACGCGGCGGAACGTTCCGGCGAGCGCTCGGCGAGGTCCTCGGGCACCGGGTCGAGCGCGCTGACGCGCTCGCGGGTGCGCCTGGACCTGCCGCGCGCGCCGCGCCGGTCGCTGCTGCCCGAGTACGACCCGGAGGCCTTCGGGCGGCTGTCGGAGCGGGTGGCGCGGTTCCTGGGCACCGGCCGGTTCATCGTCTGGATGACCCTGGTCGTCGTCGTCTGGGTGCTGTGGAACGTCTTCGCGCCGGACAACCTGCGGTTCGACAAGTACCCCTTCATCTTCCTGACGCTGATGCTGTCGCTCCAGGCCTCCTACGCCGCTCCTCTGATCCTGCTCGCGCAGAACCGGCAGGACGACCGCGACCGGGTCACCCACGAGCAGGACCGCAAGCAGAACGAGCGGTCCATCGCCGACACGGAGTACCTGACCCGGGAAATCGCCGCTCTGCGGATGGGCCTGGGCGAGGTGGCCACGCGCGACTGGATCAGGTCGGAGTTCCAGGACCTGATCAAGGAGATGGACGAGCGGCGTCTATTCCCCGCCGAACGTGATGAAGGCGACCGCTGACAGGCTTACCTGCGGCCTGCTACCGAGCCGTACCATCGGGTACATGGCTACCGACACAAGCTCCGCCGCCGTGCCTGAGCAGGACGCGATCCTGGACGCGCTGGCGACGGTGAACGACCCCGAGATCCACCGGCCGATCACCGAGCTCGGCATGGTCAAATCGGTGGAGATCGGTGAGGGCGGCCAGGTCGCCGTCACGGTCTACCTCACGGTGTCGGGCTGTCCCATGCGCGAGACCATCACCAAGAACGTCACCGAGGCCGTCGAGAGGGTCGCGGGCGTCACCTCCGTCGCCGTCAGCCTCGACGTGATGAGCGACGAGCAGCGCAAGGACCTGGCGGCCACGCTGCGCGGCGGCACCGCCGAGCGCGAGGTGCCCTTCGCCAAGCCGGGCTCGCTGACCCGTGTGTACGCGGTCGCGTCCGGCAAGGGCGGCGTCGGCAAGTCCTCCGTCACGGTGAACCTGGCCGCGGCGATGGCGGCCGACGGACTGAAGGTCGGCGTGGTCGACGCGGACATCTACGGCCACAGCGTGCCGCGCATGCTGGGTGTGGAAGGCCGTCCCACCCAGGTCGAGAACATGATCATGCCGCCGTCGGCGCACGGCGTGAAGGTCATCTCCATCGGCATGTTCACCCCGGGCAACGCGCCGGTGGTGTGGCGCGGGCCCATGCTGCACCGCGCCCTCCAGCAGTTCCTGGCGGACGTGTACTGGGGCGACCTGGACGTGCTGCTGCTGGACCTCCCGCCGGGCACCGGTGACATCGCGATCTCCGTGGCCCAGCTCGTGCCGAACGCGGAGATCCTCGTGGTCACCACCCCGCAGCAGGCGGCGGCCGAGGTCGCCGAGCGGGCCGGCTCCATCGCCGTGCAGACCCACCAGAAGATCGTCGGGGTCGTCGAGAACATGTCGGGCCTGCCGTGCCCGCACTGCGACGAGATGGTCGACGTCTTCGGCTCCGGTGGCGGCCAGAGGGTCGCCGACGGCCTGACCAAGACGGTCGGCGCGAGCGTGCCGGTGCTGGGCTCGATCCCGATCGACGTGCGCCTGCGCGAGGGCGGCGACGAGGGCAAGCCCGTGGTCCTGTCCGACCCGGACTCCCCGGCCGGCGCGGCCCTGCGCGCGATCGCGGGCAAGCTGGGCGGCCGCGCGCGCGGCCTGTCGGGCATGTCGCTGGGCATCACCCCGCGCAACAAGTTCTGACCGCTCGGACCCCGCGCGCATGGGCGCCGCTCGCCGAGCGGCGCCCTTGCGCGTACCCGTCGCTACGCGCCGCGCGTCACTCGTACGAGCCGAGGTCCGCGATCGCGGCGAAGCCCAGGCCGTACGCGCTCATCCCGCGGCCGTACGCGCCCAGGTGGACGCCGCTGCCGGTCGACCCGGCCAGCACCCACCCGAACTCCGACTCGCGGTAGTGGAACGGCGTCGGCTCCCCGTCCACCGGCAGCGACAGCGTGGACCAGTCCTCACCGGCCAAGTCGTCCGCCAGCTCCCAGGCGGCCTCGGTCTGCTGGTCCAGCCAGTCGTCCCGCAGCGAGTGGTCCATCTGTCCCGGCCAGCTGTACGCCAGCAGGCCGGAGCCGGCCAGCCAGGCCGCCGAGGCCACCGAGGTGGCCTCCAGGACGCCGGTGCCGTCGCCGCTGCGACGCAGCGGGTTGCTCGCCACGGTGATGACCACCGCGAACCGTTCCTTCTCGCCGGTGGCGATCTCGCCCCGGGCGGAGGGCTCGTCGCCGTGGCCGGTGGAGCCGTGCTCCACGGTGCCGTCGGCGGTAACCGCCACCTGCATGAGCCAGCGGGGGCCCGTGAAGGCCCCGTCCAGCCCGTACCAGGGGAAGTCGGCAGCCAGGAACCCCTCGGCCGTCCGGCGGGCCGCCGGTACGGGCGCGGCGGCCTCCTGCGGCTGCGTATGGCTGTCGGGGCCGGTATCCGGCTCCTGGGCGGGTGCGGCGGCGGCGACGGCCTCCGCGGTCTGCGCCCCTACCCGGCTGCTGCTCGTCGTCTCCATCTGGCGGCCTCTCGTTCCGTGGGGTCCGGAACGGCCCTCCCCCTCGCTTCGCTGGGGGGACCCCCTCCCTCGGGCGTCCTGCGATCCGGACAGATGGAGGATAGCCATCCGACCGCGGATCGCCGGGCAGGCCGCGCGTCAGGTGGCGTCGGCGTCGAAGCGCGAGCGCTGGTCGGCGGCGGGTGCGGCGGGCTTCTTCAGCAGGTCCGGGCCGGTCACGGCGGGCGGGGCGGCGGCAGCCACGTCGGCGTCCGAGTTCTTCACGGCGTCGGAGACGTCGTTGAGCTCCTTGCGGAGATCGAAGCTGCTGCGGATCTCCTTGAGGTCCTCGTTCTCGGTCAGCTGCTTGCGGATGAAGGTCTTCGGATTGAGGTCCTCGAACTCGAAGTCCTTGAATTCCGGGCCGAGTTCGGAGCGGATGTCGTGCTTCGCACTGTCCGAGAACGCGCGGACCTTCCGGATGAAGCCCGTGACGTCCTGAATGACCTTGGGCAGCTTGTCCGGTCCGAAGACGAGGATGCCGAGCACCACGATCGTGACAAGTTCGAGTGCGCCTATGTCGTTGAACACCTTGCCGCTCCTCGGCTCTCTATCACTTCGGGCCCTGACACACGGTACCCGGCGTTGTCCGCGGGCCCATACCTGCGTACCGCCCCCGCCGCGGTTTCACCCGGCCGTCATCACCCGATCATGAACCGTTGGCCGATCCGAGGACCACTTTCAGTGTGCTTTCGCGGCCGTCGCGGAGCACCGTCAGGGTCAGCGGGTCGCCCGGGCGGTGGGCCCGGATCTTGATGATCAGCTCGTCACCGCCGCGCACCCGCTGGCCGTCGACCTTGGTGATCACGTCCCCGGCCCTGATCCCGGCGCGCGCGCCCGGTCCGCCGGCGACCACGGACGGCTTGCCGTCCTCGCCCTTGTCCCCGACCCGGGCTCCGTCGCCCGTGTAGTCCATGTCGAGGGTGACCCCGATGACGGGGTGCGTGGCGCGGCCGGTGCGGATGAGCTCCTCGGCGACGCGCTTGCCCTGGTTGATGGGGATGGCGAAGCCGAGGCCGATGGAGCCGCCCTGCCGGCTGGGGTCGTCCTTGTCGGCCCCGCGGATGGCGCTGTTGATGCCGACGACGTGGGCCTTGGAGTCGAGGAGCGGGCCGCCGGAGTTCCCCGGGTTGATGGGGGCGTCCGTCTGCAGGGCGTCGACGTAGCTGATGTCGCTGCCGTCGCCCTTGTCGCCGCCCGCGGTGACGGGCCGGCCGGTGGCGCTGATGATGCCGGCGGTGACGGTGTTGGAGAGGTCGAAGGGCGCGCCGATGGCCACCACCGGGTCGCCGACCTTGACGTTCTCGGAGTTGCCCAGGCTCAGGGGCTGGAGCCCGCGCACACCGCTGACCTTGACCACGGCCAGGTCGTAGCCGGAGTCGCGGCCGATCAGCTCGGCGGTGACGCTCTCGCCGGTGCTGAAGGTGACCGCTATCTCCTTGGAGTCGGCGACCACGTGGTTGTTGGTCAGGATGTGGCCCTGCGGGTCGAGCACGAAGCCGGTACCCGTACCGCTGCCCTTCTCGCCCCGCACGTGCAGGGTCACCACCCCGGGCAGCGCGGTGGCGGCGATCCCGGCCACGCTCTCGGGAGCCCGGCCCTTGTCGGCGGCGGCCGCCTGGGGCAGCTCCAGCCGGGTGCGGCTCTGCCGCTCGGCGAGCACCCCGAGGTAGCCGCCGATCCCGCCGGCCAGCAGGGCCGTTCCGAGGCTGAGGGCCACCACCTGCCAGAGCCGGATCCCGCGCGGCTCCCGGCCGCGGTCCACGACCTGCAGGGGCTGCAGGCTCCACGGGTCGTACCGCACCGGGCGGTCCGCAGTCCCCGCGTCGGGGGCGGGGGCCGCGTCCTGGAGCGGTATGCCGTCCCCGGCGCCCGCCCCGTCCGCCGCTTCGGGCCGCGGCGCGGGGATCCCTTCGCGGCGGCCGTCGTCGGACGTGCCCTCGGGCCGGCTCCACCACTGCGGAGCCGGGTCGGTCTGCTGCCTGTCGGCCATGGGCGCTCCCCGCGTACCTATGCGCATGTGCCGCAGATTCAATCAGGTCCCGCGTCAGCGCAGCAGGGAGACCGGTCGTGCCGGGACCTGCGGGGAGGGCTGGAGAGGCGGCAGCGGGGTCGCGACGGCCGACAGGAGGGTCGGGACGGCCGCCGGCGTGGGAAGGCGGTCACGGGCGCCCGCATCGCTCACGGGCAGCGGACCGGGCCGGGAGGCCGGGGCCGGGGAATCACCCCGGAGGTTCGGATCCGCCTCCAGCGGCAGTGCGCCACCGAGCGCCAGCGCGGCCAGCGAGACGGCTCCGGCGGCGACGAAGGCGAACCTGCGACGCGGACGGCCCACCTCGTGGATGCGGAAGCCCTCCTGCTGCTGCGGGCGGGCGGCGACCGGCAGCCCGTAGGCGAACGCGTCGAAGGGGTCGCGTCCGGCGCTGCCGGGCGGACCGGCGGGACCGGACGGGTCGTCGAGACCGCCGCCCGGCAGTCCCTGCAGCCGGGCCAGGAGCCCGGCGGACAGCGGCGGCGGCGCGCTCTCCACGAACATCGTCTTCAGCCGGCGCTGGGCGTCGGCCTCGGCCTTGCACTTGGCGCAGGTCGCCAGGTGGGCCAGGACCCGCTCGCGGGCGTCGTGATTCAGCTCCCCGTCGACCAGGGCGGCAAGCCGGTCGCCCAGGTGCTGTTCGGCGGGGGAAGGACTGACTTCGCTCACTCGGCTCCGCCCTCTCCCCCGGCGCCGGGGGCGCCCATCGCCACTCCCGCCAGCGCGCGCTGCTCGGCGCGGGCCTCGGGGGACCGGTGCTTCAGTGCCTTGCGCAGGTGCGACCGGCCCCGGTGGATGCGGCTGCGCACGGTGCCGAGCTTCACGCCGAGCGTCGCGGCGATCTCCTCGTACGACAAGCCCTCGATGTCGCACAGCACCACGGCGGCGCGGAAGTCGGGGGCGAGGGTGTCCAGCGCCTGCTGCACGTCCGCGTCGAAGTGGGTGTCGTGCAGTACCTGCTGGGGGGACGGCTCACGGCTCGGCAGCCGGTCGGCGGCGTCGTCGCCGAGCGCGTCGAAGCGGATGCGCTGCTTGCGGCGGACCATGTCCAGGAAGAGGTTCGTGGTGATGCGGTGCAGCCAGCCCTCGAACGTGCCCGGGGTGTAGGTGGACAGCGAGCGGAAGACGCGGACGAAGACTTCCTGGGTGAGGTCCTCGGCGTCGTGCTGGTTACCCGTCAGACGGTAGGCAAGGCGGTAGACCCGCGCGCTGTGCGTGCTGACGATCTCCTCCCACGAAGGAGGGGTCCACGCCTGGGAGCCCGCATCGGCAGCAAAGGTCGCGGTGGTTGCGGTGTCTGCGGTGTGGAAGCGGTCAGCAATGTAGGTCACGGATTTCGGCTCACCCGCCGACCAGAAGAGGCGTCTCAACACGCCCCCACGATCCCCAGGCGCAGCCGCACCTCCCCTGTCGGCTCTGGTGGTGTCCAGTGGAGTCCCTACCATAACCACCCCCTCTGTCAGCTCCGGATAAGCGTTTTTGCAGTATCTTTACGCGAGACTTAAGCCCCGGAGCGGTCCCGGCCGTCGATCTGCCCGGCACCGTCCCTTCTCATCCCGCCTCCACCCTTCACAACGCCCGGTCCCATCTGCGGGTTCCCGACGTCAACGGATACAGTCACCGTTGCGCCAACTATGGGGACAGGAGAGGGTCATTACCGGCAACCGGCAGACGAGCTGGGCGTTCGCCGACGCGTTTGTCGCCGAGGACGACGCTCTGCGATGGGCCCGCGACCGGTCCAGGGAAGCGGGCCTGAGGTCCGTCTCCCCCGGCACCGGGGCCGCGCTGCGCCTGCTCGCCGCCACCGCGGACGCCAAGGCGGTCGCCGAGATCGGCACCGGAACCGGCGTCTCCGGCATCCACCTCCTGCACGGAATGCGCCCCGACGGGGTGCTGACCACCGTGGATCCCGAGGCGGACCGGCAGGCTTTCGCCCGCCAGGCCTTCCGCGCCGCCGGCTTCGCGGGCAACCGCGCCCGCTTCATCCCCGGCCGCGCCCTGGACGTACTGCCCCGGCTCGCCGACGGCGGGTACGACCTCGTCTTCTGCGACGGGGACCCCTCCGAGTCCCTCGACTACCTCGCCGAATCATTGCGGCTGCTGCGCCCCGGCGGACTGGTGTGCTTCGAGGGGGTCTTCTCCGACGGCCGTACGGTCGACTCCGCGGCCCAGCCGGTGGAGGTGCTGCGCGTCCGCGAGCTGCTGCGCAGCGTCCGCGAGAGCCCCGCCCTGGAGGCCGCACTGCTCCCGGTGGGCGACGGCCTGCTGTGCGCCGTGCGCCGCTGAGCGGCCGGATCCGCCCGCGGACCCCGTAGGACCCTCCCCCGGGCCCCGGAGGGCCGGGTGGGGCTCAGCTCAGGAGCGCGTAGGTGAGGGCCGCCGCGGCGCCCAGCGCGGTGCCGGCGAGGAGCTGGGCCGCGGTGTGCGCCTTCAGCACCAGCCGGGACCAGCCCGCGGCGGCGACGACCAGTGCCGCGGGGAGGGCCGGGGCCCCGAGGACGAGCAGCAGGATCATCACGGTGCCGCCGGCCACCGACATGTGGATCGATATCTGCCAGACGACCGTGACCAGCAGCGAGGACACGAGGCCCACCAGCATCGCGACGACGAGCGCGAACACCTCCCGGGGGGCGCCCAGGAGGTGCAGGAGGGCGATCCCGGCGAGGACGGAGACCAGGCTCAGGGCCATCGGGAGGACCCGCTGGCGCCGCACCCGGATGTGCTGGTCGCTCAGCGCGCCCCGGCGAACGCCGAGGGCGATGATCCCGATCGGGACCACCCCGCAGAACAGGGCGGCGAGCAGCCCCCAGCCGAGCCCGGCCCACGACCCGGTGCTGTGCCGGCCGACGAGCAGGAGCAGCGCGACCACGAGGTTCGCCGGCGCCAGTACGTCGGACAGGACCCGGGCCGCCTTCTGGCGGGGCGTGCAGTCCGCGAGGGCGGGCGGCGCTGGCGGGCTGAAGCTCACGGCTCGGCTCCGGAATGTTCGGGTCCGGGGAGGACGACACAACACTGCCCCGGCCGCGGATCGCGGTCGGGGCAGTGCAGAGAATGCAGAAACGCAGAAGGTGGAAGTGCTGTCAGTGTCCCCGGGGGGTCAGCCGACGACCTTCTTCAGGGCGTCACCCAGGGCGTCCGCCTCATCAGGGGTCAGCTCGACGACAAGCCGACCGCCGCCCTCGAGCGGTACGCGCATGACGATGCCCCGCCCCTCCTTGGTGACCTCGAGCGGGCCGTCGCCCGTCCGCGGCTTCATGGCCGCCATGCTCGTTCCCCTTCCTGAAACCAGCTCATCGTCAGCCGACGGCCCCATTCAGGCGCCTAGTACCCGGCATCGAACACATTGCTTCCCAGCCATTATCCCGCATGTCAGGACCCGATGACCAACATCACCCGGGAACGCTTGGGCAACGCGCTCGGCCAAAACCACTCATTTCGGGGATCCGCCTGCGATACTTCGCCGCCGCACCAGGGAAGCGGCATCGACATACTTTGACGCACATCACATGTGCGGGCCACGTCCGGTCCGCCATGCTGGCCCTTGCACCGGACAGTACCGACCGGTAGCCAAGCCTGCGACGAAGGGGGACCCCCTGCCATGGCCGACAGCGTGCTCTACGAAGTGACCGACGGACTCGCGACCATCACGATCAACCGTCCGGACGCGATGAACGCGATGAACACCGAGGCCAAGGTCGCCCTGCGCGACGCGGTCCTGGCGGCGGCCGCGGACGGCGCCGTACGGGCCGTCCTGCTCACCGCGGCCGGGGACCGGGCCTTCTGCGTCGGGCAGGACCTCAAGGAGCACATCGGCAACCTCGCCTCGGACCGCGAGAGCGGTTCCTCGCTGACGATGAGCACGGTCGCCGACCACTACAACCCGATCGTGCAGGCGCTCACCGAGATGCCCAAGCCCGTGGTGGCCGGCGTGAACGGCGTGGCGGCCGGCGCGGGCTTCGGCTTCGCGCTGGCGGCGGACTTCCGGGTCGTCGCCGACACCGCCTCCTTCAACACCTCGTTCGCCGGGGTGGCGCTGACCGCGGACTCGGGGGTCTCGTGGACCCTGCCCCGGCTGATCGGCGCCTCCCGCGCCTCGGACCTGCTGCTCTTCCCGCGTTCGATCAAGGCGCAGGAGGCGTACGAGCTCGGCATCGTCAACCGCCTGGTGCCCGCGGAGTCCCTGCACGCCGAGGCGGAGGCCGTGGCCCGCGCCCTGGCCGCCGGCCCGACGGTCGCGTACGCCGCGCTGAAGGAGTCCCTGGCCCACGGGGCCTCCCACTCCCTCGCCGAGTCCCTGGCCCACGAGGACGTCCTCCAGACCCGTGCGGGGGCCTCCGAGGACCACTCCATCGCCGTCCAGGCCTTCCTCGCGAAGCAGCCGCCGAAGTACCTCGGCCGCTGACGGACCGCCTCCGTGTCCCGCGGCCCGGCTCAGGCCGGGTCGCGGAAGGCGCAGTCGGCCAGGTGGTCGTTGACCAGCCCGCACGCCTGCATCAGGGCGTAGGCCGTCGTGGGGCCGACGAAGCGCACGCCCGCCTTCTTCAGGGCCTTGGCCAGGGCGGTGGACTCCGGGGTGACCGCCGGGACCCCGGTGACCGTCAGCGGGGCCGCTCCCCGCTCCTCGGGGGCATGGGACCAGATGAGGGTGTCCAGCTCCCCAGGCTCCCACCCGGCGAGGACCTTGGCGTTGGCCAGGGTCGCCTCGATCTTGGCCCTGTTGCGGATGATCCCCTCGTCGGCCAGCAGCCGCTCCGCGTCGCTGTCGTCGAACTCCGCGACCGCCGCGATCGAGAAGCCGCCGAAGGCCTTCCGGAACCCCTCGCGGCGCCGCAGGATCGTCAGCCACGACAGCCCGGACTGGAAGGCCTCCAGGCACAGCCGCTCGTACAGGGCGTCGTCGCCGTGGACCGGCCGGCCCCACTCGGTGTCGTGGTAGGCCACGTAGTCCGGCGTGGACAGCCCCCACGGGCAGCGCAGGAACCCGTCCGCGCCCGCCACCGGACCGCTCACCGCTCACCGCCCTTGCTGAGGTCGACCTGCCCGGCCGGGTCCGCCGGGTCCGCCGGGTCCGCCGGGTCCGCCGGGACCGCCGCGGGCGCCGCAGCGGCCGTCAGCTGCGCGATCCGCGCGTCCCGCTCGGCCAGCTCGGCCGCGAGCCGCTCCAGTACGTCGTCCACCTCGGCCATCCGGTACCCGCGCGGCGCGACCGGCAGTCGCAGCGCGTCGATGTCCGCCCGCACCACGGGCCGGGTCTCCGGCAGCCCGTCCGCCACCCGGTCCGGCTCCGCTTCCGGCAGGACGGCCTCCGAGCCGCCGCCGATCACCGCAAGGGTGACCGCTGCCACGACCACGACCAGCGCGATCATCAAGAAGAAGAACACGATCAACTCCCCTGAGAGACTCCGGCCACCAGGTTAAGGTCGCAGGCGAGGCGCAAGGGCCGCCGAAGGAGGAAAGAGCAGGATGCTGCGACTGGGCAGGCGCGAGTTCGACACCCACGAGCCGGTGATCATGGCCATCGTGAACCGGACGCCGGACTCCTTCTACGACCAGGGCGCGACGTTCCGCGACGAGCCGGCGCTGGACCGGGTCGAGCACGCGATCGCCGAGGGCGCCGCGATCATCGACATCGGCGGGGTCAAGGCGGGCCCGGGCGAGCACGTGGACGCGGCCGAGGAGGCGCGGCGCACGGTCGGCTTCGTGGCCGAGGTCCGGCGCCGCCACCCGGACGTGGTGATCAGCGTGGACACCTGGCGGCACGAGGTCGGCGAGGCGGTGTGCGAGGCGGGCGCCGATGTGCTCAACGACGCCTGGGGCGGGGTGGACCCCAAGCTGGCCGAGGTCGCCGCACGCCACGGCGCCGGCCTGGTCTGCACCCACGCGGGCGGTGTCGAACCGCGTACGCGGCCGCACCGGACCGCGTACGAGGACGTCATGGAGGACGTCCTGCGCGTGACGGTCGGGCTGGCGGAGCGCGCGGCGGCGCTGGGGGTGCGCCGGGACGCCATCATGATCGACCCCGGTCACGACTTCGGGAAGAACACCCGGCACTCGCTGGAGGCCACGCGCCGGCTGGACGAGATGACGGCGACGGGCTGGCCGGTGCTGGTCTCCCTGTCCAACAAGGACTTCGTCGGCGAGACCCTCGACAAGCCGGTCAAGGAGCGCCTGCTGGGCACCCTGGCCACGACGGCGGTCTCGGCCTGGCTGGGCGCGCAGGTCTACCGCGTCCACGAGGTGGCGGAGACCCGGCAGATCCTGGAGATGGTCCGGTCCATCCAGGGTCACCGCCCCCCGGCGGTCGCCCGCCGCGGCCTGGCCTGAGGCCTTCCGGGTCCGGGGCGGACCGCCCCGGACCCCGGGGCCGCTACTTGCCGACTTCCTTCGTCACGAGCGCGATCGCCTCGTCCACGTCGTCCGTGACGTGGAACAGGTAGAGGTCCTTCTCCGAGGCCTTGCCCTGGGCGATCACCGTGCCCCGCAGCCAGTCGATCAGGCCGCTCCAGTACTCCGTGCCGAACAGCACGATCGGGAAGCGGGTGATCTTCTGGGTCTGGACCAGGGTCAGTGCCTCGAACAGCTCGTCCAGGGTGCCCAGGCCGCCCGGCAGGACGACGAAGCCCTGGCTGTACTTCACGAACATCGTCTTGCGGACGAAGAAGTACCGGAAGTTCAGGCCGAGATCGACGTGCTGGTTGAGCCCCTGCTCGAAGGGGAGCTCGATGCCGAGGCCGACCGAGATGCCGTTCGCCTCGCGGGCGCCTCTGTTGGCCGCCTCCATGGCTCCCGGACCGCCGCCGGTGATCACGGCGAAGCCGGCGTCGACCAGCGCGCTGCCGATCCGCACGCCCGCGTCGTACTCGGGCGAGCCCTCCGGCGTACGGGCCGATCCGAACACGCTGATCGCGGGCGGCAGCTCGGCGAGCGTGCCGAAGCCCTCGATGAATTCCGACTGGATGCGCAGGACCCGCCAGGGATCGGTGTGCACCCACTCGGAGGGCCCGGCGGAATCCAGCAGCCGCTGGTCCGTCGTACTGCCCGCCTGCACCTGACTCCGCCTCCTCAGCACCGGCCCGAGCTGCTGCTCCTCGGGCCGACGACGAGCGGAACCCTCGGGACTGCCGTGGTTGCCCATGCTGTGCTCCCTCCTGCTGATCGTTGGATCAGGGTAGGCGCACAAAGGTGACGAGAAGCGGAATTCAGGAGGTCAGCCAGGCACGAAGTCGTTCCTCGCAGTGCAGGATCGCCTTCGTCTCCACGCGTTCGTCGACCTTGTGCGCCAGCAGGGCGTCGCCCGGCCCGTAGTTGACCGCCGGGACGCCGAGCGCGCTGAAGCGGGAGACGTCCGTCCAGCCGAACTTGGGCATCGCCCGGCCGCCGACCGCCTCCATGAAGGCCGCGGCCGCCGGGTGGGCGAGGCCGGGGAGGGCGCCGCCGGAGGAGTCGTCGACGACGAACTCGGCGATGTCGCAGTCCGCGAACACCTCCTTCACGTGGGCCAGTGCCTCGGCCTCGGTGCGGTCCGGGGCGTAGCGGAAGTTGACCGTCACCGTGCACGCGTCGGGGATGACGTTGTTGGCGACGCCGCCCTCGATACGGACCGCGTTGAGGCCCTCGTGGTACTCCAGGCCGTCGATGAGCGGCTTGCGGGGTTCGTAGGCCGCGAGCCGGGCGAGGATCGGGCTCGCCGAGTGGATGGCGTTGGAGCCCATCCAGCTGCGGGCGGAGTGGGCGCGCTCGCCGGCGGTGCGCAGCAGGACGCGCAGGGTGCCCTGGCAGCCGCCCTCGACCTCGGCGTTCGAGGGTTCCAGCAGGACCGCGAAGTCGCCCGTCAGCCAGTCGGGGTGGGCTTCGGCGACCTTGCCGAGGCCGTTGAGGTCGGCGGCGACCTCCTCCTGGTCGTAGAAGACGAAGGTGAGGTCGCGATTCGGCTCGGGCACGGTCGCGGCGATGCGCAGCTGCACGGCGACGCCGGACTTCATGTCGGTGGTGCCGCAGCCCCACAGCACGTCGTTCTCGTCGAGGCGGGAGGGGACGTTGTCGGCGATCGGCACGGTGTCGAGGTGGCCGGCGAGTACGACGCGCTCGGCGCGGCCGAGGTCCGTGCGGGCGACGACGTTGTTGCCGAAGCGGTCCACGGTGAGGTGCGCCAGGCCGCGCAACGCGTGTTCCACGAGATCGGCGAGTACCTTCTCGTCGCCGCTCACGGACGGAATGTCGACGAGCCGGGCGGTCAGCTCGGCGGCGTCCTGGGTGAGGTCCAGCTCGGATTCGGACATGGACCTGACCCTAACGCCCCGGGCTGCGGCGAAGCCTCGTACGTCCGGCCGGTGGACGCGTCATATGGCTCAAGTACGGTGGGCGCGTGTCCGAGACCCGTGAACCCCGTCCTCGCCGCCGCCGTCGGCTGCTGCGGGCGGCCGTCGGCCTGTTCGTACTCCTCGCGGTGGTCGGCTACTTCGCCGTGCAGCGCGATTCGAACGGCGGCGGCGGTGCCCCGTTCTGCCTGGCCAGCGCGGACCCGGTCGGGGAGGACGGAACATCCGAAACGTACGAAATGTCTCCGGAGCAGGCGGCGAACGCGGCGACGATAGCGGCCGTCGGCGTCGCCAAGGGCCTGCCGGACCGGGCGGTGACCATCGCGCTGGCGACCGCCATGCAGGAGTCCGCGCTGCGCAACCTCGACCACGGCGACCGGGACTCGCTGGGCCTCTTCCAGCAGCGGCCCTCGATGGGCTGGGGCACTGCGGAGCAGATCACGGACCCGGTCTATTCGGCCGGGATCTTCTACGACCACCTCGTGGACGTGGAGGGGTACTCGCGGCTGCCGCTGACGGTGGCCGCCCAGAAGGTGCAGCGCAGCGGTTTCCCGCAGGCGTACGCGAAGCACGAACCGGAAGCGACCGTCATCACGGCGGCCTTCGCCGGCGGCGGCACCCTGAATTGCGGCGGGCCCGCGCCGGCGGGGCCGGGCGACCCCGAGCGGGTGAAGGCGGACCTGACCCGGATCTTCGGCAAGGACGGCATGCACACGCTGCCCCCGCAGGGCGGCCAGGCGGGCCGGAACAGCGGCGGGGGCGGATCCGCCCCGGAGGCCGAGGTCGCACTGGTGGAGAAGAAGGGCGGCGGTGACGCCGCGGTCCGGCGCAGCCGGGCGATGGCCCACTGGGCGGTGGCCAACTCGAAGGAGATGGGCATCGCGCGGGTCTCCTACGACGCGCACGGCTGGATCGGCGGCCACGACCGGGGACGGTGGCAGGACATGGACGACGCCGGGGCGAAGAGCGGCGAGGGGGATCCCTACGGCGCCGGGCCGGGCGAGGTGCGGATCTTCATGGCCCGCTGACCCCCGCTGACCCCGCGGGTCCCCGCCGACCCGCGCGCCGTTCCGCGCGGACCCCCGCCGCAGCCCCCCGCCGCGTGCCGGGGGCACGCGCCGGGGGCGCCCGGGCTCATGTACGAGTGATCACTCCTGCGGGGGGATCCGTGTAGCGGGTCAGGGATCCCCGATCGGGACGGAAGCCCTGGTCGGCGCCCATCCGATGCGCTTTTCGCGGAAGCCGATTAAACGATGCGTTACCGATCCTTTACCCACCGGCACCGCAACTCCACCCACCCCGGGAGCGGTTAGCAGGGCGTACTCAGCCGCTACCGCTTAGGAGCAACATGTCTCTCCCCCTGACCCGTCGGATCGCCCGTGCCGCGCTGCTGATCGCAGCCGGGGCAGCGCCCGTGGTCGGTGCGGCCGGCGCGGCCAGTGCCGCCGGTCTGGAGTCCGTGCCGCAGCTGGGCCAGCTCACCGCCCCGGACGGCGCGGTGACCGCGGACACGGCCACGGGCGCCGTGGACACCGCCGGTGGCGCCGCCAAGACCCTGCCGGCCCCCGCCTCCGAGGTGGCCGGCACCGCGCAGGGCCTGCTGGGCGGCCTGCCGGCGGCGCAGGAGCTCCCGGTGTCCTCGCTGCCGACTTCCTCGCTGCCGACTTCCTCACTGCCGACGTCGGGTGTCCTGCCGGCGGGACTGCCCGGTGGCCTGCCGCTGGGCGGCTGACGCCCCAGGAACCACCGAGGGGGCCGGGAGTGCGAACTCCCGGCCCCCTCGGGCGTTCTCGCCGTGGAACGCGGCCGGTCAGCCGAGGCGCTTGACCGCCGCCGCCACCCGCTCGTCGGTGGCGGTGAAGGCGACGCGCACGAACCGCGCGCCCGCCTCGCCGTAGAAGTCGCCCGGCGCGACCAGGATGCCCAGGCCCGCGAGGTGGGCGACGGTGTCCCAGCAGGGCTCGTCGCGGGTCACCCACAGGTAGAGGCTGGCCTCGCTGTGCTCGACCCGGAAGCCGTGCGCCTCCAGGGCCGTGCGCAGCGCCGCGCGGCGGGCCGCGTAGCGCTCCCGCTGCTCCTCCACGTGGGCGTCGTCGCCGAGCGCGGCGACCGTGGCCGCCTGCACCGGGGCGGGGGTCATCATGCCGCCGTGCTTGCGGATCTCCAGCAGCTCGCCGAGCACGTCGGCGTCACCGGCGACGAAGGCCGCCCGGTAGCCGGCCAGGTTGGAGCGCTTGGAGAGGGAGTGGACCGCGACGATGCCCTCGTACGAGCCGCCGCACACGTCGTCGTGGAGGACGGAGACGGGCTCGGCCTCCCAGCCCAGTTCCAGGTAGCACTCGTCGCTGAAGAGCAGGATCCCGTGCTCGCGCGCCCAGGCCACGATCCGGACGAGGTCCTCCTTGGCGAGGACCTTGCCGGTGGGGTTGGACGGGGAGTTGAGCCACAGCAGCTTCACGCCGGCCGGGTCGAGCTCGGTCGGGTCGTCGTAGACGACGGCCTCGGCGCCGCACAGCCGCGCGCCGACCTCGTAGGTGGGGTAGGCGAGCCGGGGGTAGGCGACCTTGTCGCCGGCGCCCAGGCCCAGCTGGGTCGGCAGCCAGGCCACCAGCTCCTTGGAGCCGACGACCGGCAGGACGTTGCGGTGCTCGGCGGTGCTCGCGCCGAGGCGGCCGCGCACCCAGCCGGTGATCGCGTCGCGCAGGGCGACCGTGCCCCACACCGTCGGGTAGCCCGGGGAGTCGGCGGCCTCGATCAAAGCGCGCTGGATCAGCTGCGGGACCGGGTCCACGGGCGTGCCGACCGACAGGTCGACGATGCCGTCCGCGTGGGCCGCCGCCGTGGCCTTGTACGGCTCCAGCTTGTCCCAGGGGAAGGCGGGAAGACGGTCGGATACTGCGGCCACGGTGGTCTCTGCTCTCTCTGAGTGCTGGTGTGCACGGGTCGGAAAACACGTCGGTCCCGTGCGGCGGGAAGGCCGTACGGGACCGAGGGGCGCGTCTGCCCGAAGGGTCAGTGCTCGCCGTTGATACCGGCGGGCAGCGCCGCGACGAAGGGGTGGTCGCGCTCGATCAGGCCCAGCTTGGAGGCACCACCGGGCGAACCGAGCTCGTCGAAGAACTCGACGTTCGCCTTGTAGTAGTCCTTCCACTCTTCCGGAGTGTCGTCCTCGTAGAAGATGGCCTCGACCGGGCAGACCGGCTCACACGCACCACAGTCGACGCACTCGTCCGGGTGGATGTACAAGGACCGCTGGCCCTCGTAGATGCAGTCGACGGGGCACTCTTCGATGCATGCCTTGTCCTTGACGTCGACACAAGGCTCCGCGATGACGTAGGTCACGCTCTCGTTCCTCCTCGGTAGGGCTTTCCATATCGCGCGGGAGCGCGGCGTCGTCGATGCCCGCACCTAGTATCTCCGTTCCCGGGCACGATCCGAACAGGAGGGGCGGACAGAGCTGTGGAAATCACTGCCGGAGGGCTGCTGGAGGTCCGAATCACCCCGGCTGACGTGGGTAAACGTGTCTCTGTACGACGGGTGGAGACCGGACTGAGCGGATCACCCGAGTTCACGGACACGGTCGGTGTTCTCACATCCTGGGACCAGGGTGTGCTGCTGATCACAAAGAAGAACGGGCAGTCCGTCCGCATCGCGCAATCGTCGCTGGTGGCGGGCAAGACCGTGCCGGCGGCGCCGGCCCGGCGACGGGGCCCCGCGACCTCCTTCGAGGAGCTCTCCAGGGTCTCGGCGCGCGCCTGGCAGCCGCTGGAGAGCGAGCGGCTGGGCGGGTGGACGCTGCGGGCTGCCGCCGGATTCACCCGGCGGGCCAACTCCGTACTGCCGCTCGGCGACCCGGGCATACCGCTGGACGATGCGCTCGCGCGAGTGGCCTCCTGGTATGCGGAGCGATCCCTTCCGGCGTATGTGCAGGTCGCGACGGGAGCCGCGGGCACCCAGGAGATGCTCGCCGCCGAGCTGGAGCGGCGCGGCTGGCTGTCCGAGGTGTCGGCGGAGGTACGGATCGGCGCGCTGGCGCCGGTGGGCGACGTGGACGCGCCCGCGGCCGAGGCCGTACGTCTGACCCGTGCCCCGGACGAGGAGTGGCTCGGGCGCTACGGAAAGGTCGGCGACCCGGACCTGGCCCGGCGGATGCTGGTGGAAGGGCCGTCGGTGTGGTTCGCGGCGCTGCCCGGGGGCCGGGCCGTAGGACGGTGCGTGGTGGACGGCCGGTGGGCCGGCTTCGCGGCGGTGACGGTCGATCCCGCGCACCGGCGCGAGGGCCTGGCCACGGCCGTGATGGCCGCGCTGGCCCGGCGGGCGCTGGAGGAGGGCGCGTCGGCGGCGTGGCTCCAGGTCGAGACGGACAATCCGGGGGCGCTGGCCCTGTACGACGGACTGGGCTTCGCGACGCACCACACCTACCACCACTACCGGGCGGCGACGTGAGCCCGGCGGCCTGGCGGGAGCAGTTCGCGGCCGAGGCCCGCGCCGAGCGGCCCGATCTGGCACTGCTGTGCCTGCTGCTGGCCACCGAGGGCGACCCGGAGCTGGACGAGCGTGCCATGGACGGGGCCCAGATCGAGCTGGACCGGCTGGCCGGGATGCTGCCGTACGGGCTGCGCGGCGGGCGGGCGTGGGCGAACGCGGTGACGGAACTGCTGGGCGGGCGCCTCGGGTTCCACGGCACCCCGGCGGACTACGACCGGCTGTCGTCCTCGCTGCTGCACGAGGTACTGGGGCGGCGCCGCGGGCTGCCGATCCTGCTGTCGGTGGTGTGGCTGGAGGTGGCCCGCCGGGCCGGGGCGCCGGTGTACGGGCTGGGGCTGCCGGGGCACTTCGTGGTGGGCTTCGGCGACCCGGAGGAGGGCGTGGTGGTGGACCCGTTCGCGGGCGGCGCGTCCCTGGGCACGGGGCCTGCGGAGCTGGCGTCGGGGCCGCGCGAGCCGGCCCGCACGCTGGACATCGTGCTGCGGATCCTGGCCAACATCAGGGCCTGGGCCGCGTCCCGCCCGGAGCAGTCGGGGGTCGCGCTGTGGGCGGTGGAGCTGTCGCTGCTGCTGCCGTCGCATCCGGCGGCGCTGCGGTACGAGCGGGCGCGGCTGCTGGTGGAGCGGGGCTCCTTCCAGGAGGGGGCGGCCGAGCTGGACGCGTACGCCGGGGTGGTCTCCGCGGTGGACGCCGACGCGGCGGCCCGCATCCACGCGGAGGCCGTCTCCGCCCGCTCCCTCCTGAACTGAGCCGGCTCCACTGCAGCCCGGGCGGCCCCTTCCAGCCTGGCCGAGCCGTATTCAGCCTCGCTGAGTCGTGCCCGGCGAGGCTGAATACGGGGGGCTAGAGCCAGCCCTTTTCGCGGGCCGTGCGGACGGCTTCTGCGCGGTTGCGGGCCGCCAGCTTCTGGATCGCCGTCGAGAGGTAGTTGCGGACCGTGCCCTGGGACAGGTGGAGCCGCGCCGCGAGTTCCGCGTTGGTCGCGCCCGTCTCCGCCTCCCTCAGGACTTCCCGTTCGCGGTCGGTCAGCGGGTTCGCGCCCTCCGCCAGGGCGGCCGCCGCCAGGGTCGGGTCGATCACCCGCTCCCCCTGGAGGACCTTGCGCACGGCCGCCGCCAGCTGCGCGGCCGGGGCATCCTTGACCAGGAAGGCGGAGGCGCCCGCCTCCATCGCGCCGCGGAGGTAGCCGGGGCGGCCGAAGGTGGTCAGGATGACGATCCGCAGGGCGGGGAGTTCGGCGTGCAGGGCGGCCGCCGCCTCGATGCCCGTCATGCCCGGCATCTCGATGTCCAGCAGCGCCACGTTCACGTCGTGCGCGCGGGCCGCCGCCAGTACCTCGTCGCCGCGGGCCACCTGGACCCGTACCTCGATGTCGGGTTCCAGGCCGAGCAGCGCGGCGAGCGCCTCGCGGACCATCGACTGGTCCTCCGCGAGGAGGATGCGGATGGGACGTGAGGTCATGGTCTCGATCCTAGGGGGACTCGGGCGGTGAGGACGAAGCCGGTCCGGCCCGCGGAGCCCGCCGACAGGCTCCCCCCGAGAGCCGTCAGACGTTCCGTCAGCCCCGTCAGACCGTTGCCGGGGGTGCACGGGCCGCCGCCCGCGCCGTCGTCCGTGACGGTCAGTTCCAGCACCGGTCCGTCCAGGGTCCGGCGCGTCTCCAGGGTGACCCGGCAGCGCTTCGCGCCGCTGTGCCGCACCACGTTCGTCACCGCTTCGCGCAGCGACCAGGCCAGGGCCGATTCGGCCTCCTCCGGGAGGTCTTCGGCCGGCGGCGACGGAAGGTCCGCCAGCACACCCGCCGCGGCCAGTGCCGTGCGCGCGCCCGCGAGTTCGCCGGGCAGGGTGGGCCGCCGGTAGCCGCTCACCGCTTCGCGTACGTCGACCAGCGCCTGCCGGCTGACCTGCTCGATGTCGGCGACCTGCTGGGCGGCCGCCTCCGGCTGACCGGGCAGCATCCGGCCCGCCAGCTCGCTCTTCAGCGTGATCAGCGACAGCGAGTGCCCCAGCAGGTCGTGCAGGTCCCGGGCCATCCGCAGGCGTTCCTCGTTGGCCGCGAGCTGGGCCACGGTGGCCCGGGCCGCGCGCAGCTCTATCGTGGTGCGGATCATCGCCCGGATGCCGACCATCGCGAAGCCGCCCATGAGGGCCGGGATCAGCAGGCCCGCCAGGTAGGCGGTGCCGCCCGGGACCGCGTTCGCCGTGACCGCCAGCAGGGCGGTGGTGCCGAGGACGGTCCAGCGGGCGTACTCGGCCGGCAGCGCGGCGCCGGAGGCGATGGCCACGTAGACGAAGAGCACGAGCCATTCGCGGCCCAGCGTCAGTGAGAGGACCGTGGCCTGGGCGGAGAGCACCGCCAGGGAGAACATCACCCGGCGGACCGGCATCTGCCGTGCGGTGCGGAAGACCAGCACCAGGTACCAGGCGACGAAGGCCACCAGGCCCAGGCCGCCGAGCAGCCGGGCCCCGAGGCTGTGTCCCCCGCTGATCAGGTCGGTGACGGGCGCGCTCAGGTAGAACAGCCAGATGCTGATCCAGAGCGCCTTCACCATCTTCTGGCGGCGGTTCTCCGGCTCTTCGGCGATCCCGGGGAACTTCCGGTCCTCGCCTTCCTTCGTCAGCGCCACGGGTTCATGCCTTCAGTGAGTCCTTGCGGTACAGCCAGGCAGCCGCACCGGTGAACAGTACGAAGTACACCGCGAGGAGCGCGACGTCCCCCGCCCGGGGCGCGCCGCCGAGCTCGATGGCCTGACCGAGGCCCGCGTAGGCGTGGGTGGGCAGCCACTCGCAGATGTTCTGGAGCCACTGCGGGAAGTTCGCCGTGGGCATCCACAGGCCCCCGAGGATCGACAGCGAGAAGTAGACGAGCATCGTGATGGGGCGGACGTTGTCCCCACTGGCCAGGTAGCCGAGGGCGACGCCGAGCGCCGCGAAGACCAGGCTGCCGGCCCAGATCGAGCCGGTGAGGGCGAGCCACTGCCAGGCGTCGAACCGTACGCCCTTCACGCCGGCCGCCACCGCGAAGACGACCAGGATGGCGGGGAGCGAGAGCACTCCGGCGCCCGCGGTCTTGGCGAGGACGTAGCCGCGGCCGGGGAGGGCGGTGAGGCGGAGCTGGCGGACCCAGCCCTTCTCCCGCTCCTTCGCGATGCGTTCGCTGTTGCCCATCAGGACGGCGGTCAGGGCACCGAAGGAGGCCATGGCGACCATGTAGAAGGCGGGCATGGTCAGTTCGGTGCCCATGACCTTGGTGGTGCCGTCGAGGGTTCCGCCGAGCATCAGGAACAGCGCGGCCGGATACATGATCGTGAAGAAGAGGTACTTCTTGTTCCGCAGGGCGCGGACGATCTCCAGCTTGATGAGGGCGTTCACTGGGTGGCCTCCTCGGCCTCGGTGAGGGCGATGAAGGCCTGTTCCAGGCCGAGGCCCGCGACCTCCAGATTGCGGGGGTACAGCCCGAGCCCGTAGAGGGCGTGGACGGTCGCGTCGGCGTCGCGGGACTGGATGCGGACGGTGTCGCCGTGGTGTTCGAAGGCCGTCAGGAAGGGCAGCCCGCGCAGTCGCTCGATCTCGGTGTCGGCGGGCGCCGTCAGGTCGAAGGAGATCTTCCGGGCCCCGGCCCTGGCCTTGATCTCGGCGGCGGTGCCGTCCGCGAGCAGCCGGCCCCTGCTGAGCACCAGGACGCGGTCGGCGATCGCGTCGGCCTCTTCCAGGTAGTGGGTGGCGAACAGGACGGTGCGGCCCTGGTCCGCCTGCTCCCGCATGGTGGCCCAGAAGGACTGGCGGGCGGTGACGTCCATACCGGTGGTCGGCTCGTCGAGCACGATCAGGTCGTTGTCGCCGGCCGTGGCCAGCGCGAAGCGCACGCGCTGCTCCTGGCCGCCGGAGAGCTTGTCGACCCTGCGGTCGGCGATCTTGTCGATGCCGGCCCGGGAGAGCACCCGGTCGACCGGGTGCGGCCGCGGGTGCAGGGCACAGCCCAGGGCCACGATCTCCCGTACGGTCACCTCCTCCATCAGCCCGCCGCTCTGCAGCATCGCGCCGACCCGGCCGGCGGCGACGGCCTCGCGCGGGGTGGTACCGAAGATCCGGACGGAGCCGGAGTCGGCGGGGCGCAGGCCGAGGAGGAGGTCGAGGGTGGAGGACTTGCCGGCGCCGTTGGGGCCGAGGAGTGCGACGGTCTCGCCCGGGTGGAGCGCGAGGGAGAGGCCGTCGACCGCCCGGACCGCGCCGTAGCTCTTGGTCACGTTCTCGAAGCTGACCACGCTGTCGGTGGCGGGCTTCGCGGTGCGTGTCGCGGTCGTCGTCGTCATGGATAGAGGTTCGCCCGTACGGGGCCCCGCGCGGCAGTGTCGGGCGTCGTGCGTGCCGGATGACAGATGTCATGCGGGGGACGTGACAGTGCCCCCGCCCAAATCCGGGCGGGGGCACTGGTGTGCCGGTCTTCGGGGAGTCGCTAGCTCGGGTTGGTGTCGACGACCACGGTGCGCTCGGCCGTCGTCTTCCCGCGCAGTGCCTTGCCGAGGGCGCCGGCGATGTCCTGCGGCATGACGGCCGTCCGGTCGCCGGAGCCCCGGGTGATCAGGATCCCGTCGAAGGTGTTCCCGTAGGTCGCCTTGAGCGCCTCCAGGTCGAACTTCTCGGTCATCCGGCCGTCCACGGGCGACATGCTCAGGATCTTGGGCAGGGACTTGCCGCCGAAGGCGATGGACTTGCTGCCCACCTTGACGATGGCGTTGGCGGACATCGCGGGCTCGGCGAACTCCTTCATGGCCCGGTCCAGTTCGGCCTGGGTGACGGTCGGATCCTTGGTGGTGGTGGGCAGTTCGGCCACGGCCGCCTTGCCGGTGGCCACCTGGTCCTTGAAGGCCTTGGACACCAGCTGCACGGAGGCGTCCGCGTCGAGGACGGCGATGGGGGTGCCGGGGACGGCGACGGCCTTGCCGGTGTCGAACCTGATGGTCGCCTCGGTCCCCGAAGCGGCCGTGCCCGTGAGCTCCTGCAGCGCGACCTGGAGCTTCTCCTCGTCGATCGGCATGACCGGGTCGGCGACCCGTTCGTTGCCGAGGAGCGAGCCGATGACCGTGATCGGGTTGTAGTCGCTGCCGGCCGCGTTGCGCACGGTGGTCTGGGCGTCCAGGGTCAGGCCGGCCTTCTCGGGCTTCAGCTCGACCTGCTTGCCGCCGACGCTGAGCTGGATCGGGGCGGCGGCGCGGGTGCCGAAGGCCGTCTGGAGCTTGGAGACGGCCTCGTCGCGGCTGCCGCTGATGTCCATGCCGAGCACGGTGGTGCCCTTGGGGACGTCGGAGTGGTTCAGGAGCAGCCCGGCGCCGTAGGCCACGCCGAGGAGGCCGATGACGGCGCCGCCGAGCAGGACCAGTTTGGAGCGGCCCTTCTTGGCGGGCTTGGCGGTGGCCTTCGGCCGGTCCGGCGCGGGGCGGGGGGCGGCCGGCGCGGGCGCCGGCACCGGGGCGGGCAGCGGGCCGTCCAGGTCGGGGCCGGGCCACTGCGCGGGGTCGTCGTAGTCGGGCGCGCCGGCCGGGCCGCCGGTTCCGAAGCCGGGGCCGCCGGTGGGTCCGGCGGGACCGCCGCCGTAGGCCGGGAAGGCCTCGGTGACGGGGCCGGCGTCGACCATGTCGTTCCCGTACGCGGGGAAGCCCTGGGTCGACCCGACGCCCGGGCCGCCGGGCCGCGGGGCGGCGGGGGCCTGGGCGAAGCCCTGGCCGTAGTCCACCGCCGGCGGCGGGGTGCGCGGCGGCGCGAAGGCGGCGTCCGGCGCGGGTCCCTGCGGGGCCTGGACGCGCGGCGGCGCGGCGTAGCCCGCACCGGGCCCGGCCGGCGGCGGGGTGGGCGTCGGAGTCGGCGTCGGGGACGGCGTCCGGGTGGGCAACGGCCGCTGCGCGTGCGGCGGTGCGGCCGCGGCAGGCGGCATCGGGGCCGAGGCCGGGGCCGGGCCACCCGACTTGCGGGGGGCGAACCAGTTGCTGGCCGTCTCCTCGGCCGGGGCGGGGGCGGGCGCCTGGGCGCGGTCCGGCTCCGGCGCGGCCTCGATGCGGGTCGGCTGCGGTCCCCGTCGCTGGGCGATCGGCGGTTGGGGCGCCGAGGAGGGGGCCGGCCCGGGCGCGGTCTGCTCCGCGGAACCGGCCGTGCCGGAGTTGGTGCCCATCGCCTTGCGCACGACCACCGGCGGGATCGGCCGCGAACCCGGGATGTTGATCCGGATCCGGGTCGTCAGGGTGGTCTCGGTCTTGGGCCCGTCGGAATCGGGCGTGGACGGCTTCGAGGTCACAGAGTTCTCCTCCGGAGCGGTCGCCGCAGCGTCCGTGGACGGGTACTGGCCGGTTCCATACGGCGGTGTCCCCGAGGGGTAGGCGGCTCCACCGTGCCCCTTGGGCCCGGAGGACGAACTGTCGGTTTCACGACTCAAGGCAGGTTCTCCCGGTTGGCTCCGCCGCCCGTCATAGCGTGCGCGGGCAGCTCGGCGGCCCGTCCACCATACTGGCCGTCGCCCGCACGCAACTGACTGCCGGGAATCAGGGGTTCCTGACAGGGCCCGTCAAACCCCTCTGAACCGCCCGGCGGGCCCCCGCGCGCTTCCCTCGGCGTATGTCCCTACGAGGTCCGACACCACGTCACTTGGCAGGCCGAGCGGCGGAAACCGGCCGATCCAGCGGACCGCGCATCGTGGCACACATCACAGCGAGCACGGTTCCACCCAAAAGGTAGACGTACATGCCGATTCCGGACGAACTCAACAGGAAGTCGCCCTCGGGACGCGGAAGGCTGAGCACGACGTACGAGAGGAACCAGCCGGCCGCGGCGCCGCCCACGCCGGGGCCGGTCCCCAGGGCGATCCGGCCGCCGAGGAACAGCCCGAAGACGGCCAGCAGGGCGAGCAGCAGACCGCCGGGGAACCACAGGTCGACCACCAGCCAGCCGGCCGCACCCGTCAGCGCGCCCAGGACCAGCAGGCCCAGGCACCCGGCGATGCGTCCGGCCGTCATCGTGCCGCTCATGCCCGCACCCCCGCGAAGAGGTCGTGCTCGCGCTCGCCGGCCGGGGCGCCGGGGCGGCCTTCGACCAGTTCGTAGTACTCGCGGGTGAAGAGGGGCTGCGCCAGGTCGTTGGAGAGGGCGAAGAAGGGCCCGTCCACGGCGATCTGGGTGGCGTGGGCCCGCATGGCCGCCGCCTTGGCCGCCACGAAGGCGTCCTTGGCGTCGATCTCGGTGGTGATCCGCTCGTCGGCGACGACCCCCGGCACGTCCTCGGGCGAGCCCACCCCGGGGAAGGGCACCCCGCGGCCCGCGGCGTGCAGCCGGGCGAAGCCCTCCTCGACCACCGAGCGCGGGACGCGGTTCCAGTAGATCTTGCCGACCGTGTGGGGTGCGCCGAGGTCGCGCCGGTAGGCGGTCTCCGCGGCCAGTTCGGCGGCGCGCATGGCGACGCGGTGGGCCTGGATGTGGTCGGGGTGCCCGTATCCGCCGTCCGGGTCGTAGGTGACGAGCACCTGCGGGCGCAGCTCCCGGATCACCTCCACGAGGTACGCGGCGGCCTCGTCCACGTCGGCGGACCAGAAGGCCCCGGTGCGGTGGTTCTGCGGGGCGCCCATCATCCCGGAGTCGCGGAAGCGGCCGGGGCCGCCGAGGAACCGGTGATCGTGGACCCCCAGTTCGGCCATGGCCGCGGCGAGCTCGCCGACGCGGTGGGCGCCGAGGGTGTCGTCGCGGTCGGCCGCCAGGTGGGCCAGGCCGGGCGGGATGACCTCACCCTCCTCGCCGAGGGTGCAGGTCACCAGCGCGACGTGGGCACCCTCGGCCGCGTACTTGGCCATGGTGACGCCGTTGTTGATCGACTCGTCGTCCGGGTGCGCGTGCACGAGGAGCAGACGACGGGCGGGAAGACCGTTCATGGGGCCCAGCCTACGAGGCCAGGGCTAGAACTTGAGGCCACTGATCATGCTCGCCACGTTCGAGGTGAGCTGACTGAGGGTCGGGGCGATGGTGGAACTCGCCAGGTAGAAGCCGAGCAGCACGCAGACCACCGCATGTCCCGCCTTCAGGCCCGCCCTTCGGACCAGCAGGAAGACGATGATCGCCAGCAGCACCACGGCGGAGATCGAGAGTGCCACGGCGTTTCACCTCCACGTCGAGCGGATATCGGTACGCGTATTCGTGCTCGGCAGGAGTCATACCCACCGTGCGCTACGGATCATAACTATCCGTACCAGCGCATCGATCGAAATCCGGCAGCACGAGGGGCGCACGCCGCGCATGAGTGGGGGCACGGGGAGGCCGGTCGGCGAGGCTGTACGCCTCCCCGACCGGCTGTCGGCACCCGCACGGCCGCACGGCATCCAGGTTGCCTGCCCCAGATCTCGGGACAGAAACGGTCAAGTTGCCCTCACGTAAACGGAGTTGCGCGTGCGGCGAGCGCTTCGCCGCCGGGCGCGCAGCGGTGGCCGGAAATGATCGCTCGGAGGCTACTCCTTCGTCAGTGGATCCGCGGGCGGCTGGGGCGGCTGGGGCGGCTGGGGCGGCTGGGGCGGCGGCGGGGGCCGCTGGTCCGACGGAGGGACCACCTGCTTCTCCGCCGCGAAATGACAGGCGGACGGGTGCGCCGCCGGGCCCGAGGGGAAGGCCTGCGGCACCGCGAGCAGCGGTACCTCCGCCGTGCAGCGGGGCTCGGCCTTCCAG
This sequence comes from Streptomyces sp. NPDC097617, assembly GCF_044761485.1. NCBI lineage: Bacteria > Bacillati > Actinomycetota > Actinomycetes > Kitasatosporales > Streptomycetaceae > Streptomyces > Streptomyces sp. NPDC097617. Next base: position 122,114 of record NZ_JBIWCL010000008.1, on the reverse strand, counting down.
CAGCGGGTGCGGAAGGGGCAGCCCGACGGCGGATTGGCCGGGGAGGGCACGTCGCCGGTGAGGATGATCCGTTCCCGGTGGGCGCGGGCCTGCGGGTCCGGGACCGGGACGGCCGAGAGCAGTGCCTGGGTGTACGGGTGGGTCGGGTGGTCGTAGATCTCGCGGTCGGTGCCGATCTCGACGATCCGGCCCAGGTACATGACGCCGACCCGGTCGGAGATGTGCCGGACGATGGAGAGGTCGTGCGCGATGAAGACGTAGGACAGGTCGAATTCGCTCTGGAGGCGGTCCAGCAGGTTGATGACCTGAGCCTGGACCGAGACGTCCAGCGCCGATACGGGCTCGTCGGCGACGATGATCTCGGGCCGGAGGGCAAGGCCGCGGGCGATGCCGATGCGCTGGCGCTGGCCGCCGGAGAACTGGTGCGGGTAGCGGTTGATGTACTCCGGGTTCAGGCCCACGACGTCGAGCAGTTCCTGGACCCGTTGCCGGCGCGAGCCCTTGGGGGCCACCTCGGGGTGGATCTCGAACGGCTCCCCGATGATGTCGCCGACCGTCATGCGCGGGTTCAGCGACGTGTACGGGTCCTGGAAGACCATCTGGATGTTGCGGCGCACGGCCCGCAGGGCCCGGCCCGAGAGCTTGGTGATGTCCTCGCCCTTGTAGGAGATCGCACCGGCCGTGGGCCGCTCCAGGTTGACGAGCATCTTGGCCACGGTGGACTTGCCGCAGCCGGACTCCCCGACGATGCCGAGCGTCTCGCCGGCGCGCAGGTCGAAGGAGACCCCGTCGACGGCCTTGACCGCGCCGACCTGCTTGCGGAAGACGATGCCCCGGGTCAGCGGGTAGTGCTTGACCAGGTCCTTCACCTCGAGAAGGGGCTCAGCCATGGAGGCACTCCTTCCAGAAGTGGCAGGCGCTGGTCCGCTCCACCGGGGACTCGGTCACCCGGTACAGCGGCGGGACGTCGGTACTGCACACCGCCTGGGCCATCGGACAGCGCGGGTTGAAGGCGCAGCCGGGCGGGATGGCCAGCAGGTTCGGCGGCAGGCCCTTGATGGCGTAGAGCTCCTGGCCCTTCTGGTCCAGGCGCGGGATGGAGTCGAGCAGGCCGCGCGTGTACGGGTGCGCGGGAGCCTTGTAGATCTCGTGGACGGGCGCCGCCTCGACGATCCGGCCCGCGTACATGACGGCGATCTTGTCGGCGACGTCCGCGACCACGCCCAGGTCGTGGGTGATCAGGATGAGGCCCATGTTCAGCTCGCGCTGGAGCTCGGCCAGCAGGTCCATCACCTGGGCCTGGACGGTCACGTCCAGGGCCGTGGTCGGCTCGTCCGCGATGATCAGCGAGGGCTCCAGGGCCAGCGCCATCGCGATCATGATGCGCTGGCGCATACCGCCGGAGAACTGGTGCGGGTAGTCCCCCACCCGCTCCTTGGCCGCCGGGATCTTCACCCGGTCCATCAGCTCGACGGCCTTGAGCTTGGCGGCCTTGCGGGACATGCCGCGGTGGACCTCGTACATCTCACCGAGCTGTGCGCCCACGCTCAGCACCGGGTTCAGGGAGGACAGCGCGTCCTGGAAGATCATCGCCATCTCGGCGCCGCGGATCCTGCGCCGCTCCTCCTCCTTCATCTTGAGCAGGTCCTTGCCCTTGAACAGGATCTCGCCGCCCGCGATCCGGCCCGGCGGCATGTCGAGGATGCCCATCACGGCCTGGGCGGTCACCGACTTGCCGGAGCCGGATTCGCCGAGCACGGCGAGCGTCTCACCTTCGGCCACCGAGTAGTTGACGCCGTTGACGGCCCTGGCGACTCCGTCGCGCGTCTTGAATTCCACGTGCAGATCGCGGACTTCGAGCAGCATGTGCGGGGCTCCTCAGCGCAGCTTGGGGTCGAGGGCGTCGCGCACCGCGTCGCCGAGCATGATGAACGCGAGCACGGTCAGGCTCAGCGCGCCGGCCGGCCACAGCAGCATGTGCGGGGCGTTGCGGATCTGCGAGGCCGCGTTGGAGATGTCGATGCCCCAGGAGACGGTGGGCGGGCGCAGGCCGACGCCGAGGAAGGACAGGGTGGCTTCCAGCGCGATGTACGTGCCGAGCGCGATGGTGGCGACGACGATGACGGGGGCGATGGCGTTGGGCGCCACGTGCCGCAGCATCATCCGGCTGTTGCCTGCGCCGAGGGCCCGGGCGGCCTGAACGTAGTCGTTCTGTTTGGCGGTGATGACGGAGCCGCGGCCGATGCGGGCGATCTGCGGCCAGCCGAGGAGCACGATGAAGCCGACCACCGGCCAGACGGTGGTGCTGGTGACCACGGACAGGAAGACCAGCCCGCCGAGGACGACGGGGATGCCGAAGAAGATGTCCGCGACCCGGGACAGGAGCGCGTCGCCCCAGCCTCCGAAGAACCCGGCGAGCCCGCCGAGCAGCGAGCCGAGCAGGGCCGCGCCGAGGGTGGCGCAGACGCCGACGGTGATGGAGGCCCGGGCGCCGTAGACGGTACGGGTGTAGACGTCGCAGCCCTGGGTGTCGTAGCCGAAGGGGTGGCCCGGGGAGGAGCCCTGCTGCGACTTGGACAGATCGCACTGGAGCGGGTCGCCGCTCGCGATGAGCTGCGGCCAGATCGAGATGATCACCAGGAAGAGGATCATCAGCGAGGAGATGATGAAGACGGGGTTGCGGCGCAGCTGGTGCCAGGCGTCGGACCACAGGGAGCGGGGCTTCTCGCCGGGTCCGGTCCCGCCCGGCGGGCCGTCCCTCTCGATGCCCTCGACGCTCTCGGCCTCCTCCAGCGCCAGATCCATGGGCCCCCCCTGGCCGGTCGGCGAGACCGCCTCGTGCGGACGGGGCCCGACGGGATCGTAGCCGCCGGGCCCTTCGGGACGCTCGGGGTCAGGCATAACGGATCCTCGGGTCCAGGACCGCGTAGAGCAGGTCCACGAGCAGGTTCGCCAGCAGGAAGACGATGACGAGGATGGTCACGAAGCCGACGACCGTGGGCGAGTTGTTGCGCAGGATGCCCTGGTAGAGCTGGTACCCGACGCCGTGGATGTTGAAGATCCGCTCGGTGACGATGGCGCCGCCCATCAGCGCGCCGATGTCGGTGCCGATGAACGTGACGACGGGGATGAGTGAGTTGCGCAGCAGGTGGCGGGTGACGACCCGGCGGCGCGGCAGCCCCTTGGCGACGGCGGTGCGCACGTAGTCCGCCTTGACGTTCTCGGCGATGGAGGTGCGCGAGAGCCGGGTGACGTAGGCGAGGGAGACCAGTGCGAGCACGATGCCGGGCAGGATCAGCTCGCCGAAGGGGGCGTCCGGGGAGACGGTGGGCCGCACCCAGCCCCATTTGACGCCGAAGAGGTACTGGAGCAGATAGCCCGTCACGAAGGTCGGCACGGAGATGACGACGAGGGTGAGCACCAGCACGGTGGTGTCGACGGACTTGCCGCGGCGCAGGCCGCTGATCACGCCGAGGGTGATGCCGATGATGATCTCGAAGAAGATCGCGACGATGGTCAGGCGCAGGGTGACGGGGAAGGCGCTGGCCATCAGTTCGGTGACCGGCTGGCCGTTGAAGGCCGTGCCGAAGTCGCCCTGGAAGATCTGCCCCATGTAGTGGAGGTACTGCTTCCACAGCGGCTGGTCGAGATACAGGTCCTTGCGGATGCGCGCGGCGGTGGCGGGGTCGGGCGCCTTGTCGCCGAACAGCGCCGCGACCGGATCACCGAGCGCGTACACCATGAAGAAGATCAGGAACGTGCTGCCGATGAACACCGGGATCATCTGGAGCAGCCGCCGGATCACATAACGTCCCATGGACTGCTCCAGGATCGATCCGAAACGTCGGTCAGTTGACCTTGATCTGGTCGTACACGGGGACGCTGAACTGGTTGAGCGCCACGTCCGAGAGCCGCTCGGCGTAGCCCGCGCTGCCGTTCTGGTACCAGAGCGGGATGGACGGCATCTGCGCGGCGAGGATCTTCTCGGAGTCCTGGAACTTCGCGACCGCCTTGGCCGGGTCGCTCTCCTGGTTGGCCTCGTCGACGAGCTTGTCGAACTCCGGGTTGCTGAACTTCCCGTAGTTGGAGGACGCGCCGGTGTAGTACAGCGGCTGGAGGAAGTTCTGGATCAGCGGGTAGTCGGCCTGCCAGCCGGAGCGGAAGGGGCCGGTCAGCTTGAAGCTGCTCTGCTGGTTGCGGAAGTCGGCGAAGGTGCCGATCGGGTTGACCGTGCAGACCGGGCCCTCGCCCAGGGCGTTGTTGACGCTGTTGCAGACGGCGTCCATCCAGTCGCGGTGCGAGCCGGTGTCCACGTTGGAGGTCAGCGTGACCTTGCCGCCGGGGAGCCCGCCGGCGTCCGTGATGAGCTTCTTGGCCGCCGCCGGGTTGTAGACGCAGGCGTCGCCGCAGACCGTGGAGGAGAAGCCGCCCGCCTCGCCGAGGGCCGGGGAGGTCCAGTCCTTGGCGGGGGTGCGGGTCTCGCGGAAGATCTGCTTGGTGATCTCGTCGCGGTTGATCGCCATCGAGATCCCGCGGCGTACGTTCTCCATCCCCTCCTTGCTCCACTGCGGGTCGTACAGCGGGAAGGTGAGGGTCTGGATGATCAGGGCCGGCTGGTTGATGTACCGGTCGCCCAGGTCGTTCTTGACGTTCTTCAGCTGCTGCGCCGGGATGTCGTCGACGAGGTCGAGGTTGCCGGAGATCAGGTCGGTGTAGGCGGTGTTGTTGTCGGTGTAGACCTTCAGGTCCACGCCGCCGTTCTGCGCCTTGTCCGGACCGGGGTAGGTGTCCCACTTGCGCAGCTGCATGCCGGTGCCCTTGGTGTACGAGTCCACCGTGTACGGGCCGTTGCCGATCGGCTTGTTCAGCCAGCCGGTGTGGTCCGTGAAGAAGGCCTTGGGCAGCGGGGAGAAGGCCTGGTAACCGAGGGTCTCGGGCCAGGTGGAGAACTTGTTCTTCAGGGCGACCGTAAAGGTCTTGGCGTCCTTGACGACCAGTCCGGACATCGTCTTGGCCTTGGGCTCGCCGGAGGCGGGGTGGACGTCCGCGTAGCCGACGATGTCGGAGAAGAACGGCGAGTTGTTCTGCTTGTTGCGCACGTCCGCGCCGTAGTTCCAGGCGTCCACGAAGGACTGCGAGGTGACCGGCTCGTCGTTGCTGAACTTCCAGCCGTCCTTCAGCGTGATCGTGAAGTTCTGACTGTCCGTCGTATCGATTTTCTCGGCAACCATGTCGAGGGCCTCGCCGGTCTTCGGGTCGTAGCGCTTGAGACCCCGGAAGAGCATGTCGAGGACCTTGCCGCCCTGCACCTCATTGGTGTTGGCCGGCTCCAGCGGGTTCTGCGGGTCACCCCACGAGGAGCTGACGATTCCCGCCTCGCCACCGCCTCCGCCGCTGTCGCTTCCGCCGCCGCAGGCCGTCGCCGCGAGGGCGACGGCCACCGCACATGCGGCCCACGTGGCGTGGGTGGCTCCGCGCATGGAGTGCCTCCTAGGGATCCCAAGACTCGCTTAGGGGCCAATGTCACCCTATGTGGGGTCCCGTGCACTGATGGTTGGACCGATTGCACCCGCGCGTCTCGCCCCTGTCACCCCTGGGGGTGCAAAGCCAGCTCCCAGGAGTCGACCGCGTAGTGCAGGCCCATCCCGTGCGCCTCGTACAGCGCGAGCGCGCCGGTCGCGTTGTGCGTGTCCACCCCGAGGCCTACGGTGTCCCGGCCCCGCTCGGCGTAGAAGGCGAAGCCATGGCGCAGCAGGAAACCGCCGATGCCGCGCCCGCGTACCTCCTCGGCCACGCCGATGTGGCTGACCCAGGCCATGCTCGTGCGGTCGTCGCGGGTCAGCAGTACGGCCGCGTCGCCGTGGCCGGGCAGGCTCGCGATCCACACCAGCGACCAGTCGATCTTGCTGCCGTCCATGTGGTCCAGCCAGGTCTCGTACGGGCGGTCCACATGGCCGAAGTGCGCGGCGAAGGTCCGCTCGACCAGGGCGTGGGCCCGTCGGCGGTCGGCCTCGTCCTCGCCGCAGTGGCGCAGGGTGAGCCCGGGCGGCGGGGTCGGCGCCGGGTCGGCCGCCGGGGACAGCGAGCGGGTCATGACCTGGTAGCGGCGGATGGTGCGGTAGCCGCGCCCGCTGAGGAGGGAGAGGTCGAGGGTGGGCTTCACGTTGAGCTGGAGTCTGAGTACCCCGGGCCCTGCGGCCAGCTCCCGGGCGCGGGCCTCCATACGCTCCAGCAGCAGGACGGCGGCCTCGTGGTGGCCGGGCAGTACGTAGTGGTCCCCGTCGACGCGGCCCGGGCCGGAGTCCGCCCAGACGAGGGCGTAGGCGAGGAGCCGGCCGTCCTCGAGGGCGAGCCAGGAATCGGTGGCCAGGTCCACGTCGGGGGCGTTGAGATCGGACTCGACTTCGGCGAGATCGGTCTCCGGGCGGCCGATCTCGATCATGTCGACGGCGTTGAGCAGGGCACAGATGTCGGGCGCGTCCCCCGGCCCCGCGGGCCGTACGGTGATGGTCATGCCGCCACTCTCCGGCCCCGGCTCCGGGGGCCGCAACCGCTTTCCGCGGCGTCGCGGGGGGAATGCGCCCGGCCGCGGCCCGGGAGGGTGCGTCCCCGGTCCCGGCGCGGAAAAACGGCTGGTCCCCGGCGCCGTGGGGCGCCGGGGACCAGCCGTCCGGAAGGAACGCGTCGGTCAGACGGCCAGGATGGCCTTCTCCTCCGCGAAGTGACACGCCGACTCGTGCGCGGCCAGGGTCTTCAGACCCTTGAAGCGCTCGGGGATCGCCAGCAGCGGCTCCTCGACGGAGCACTTCTCCTCGGCCTTCCAGCAGCGGGTGCGGAAACGGCAGCCCGACGGCGGGTTGGCCGGCGACGGGACGTCGCCGGTGAGGATGATCCGGTCACGGCCCTCGCGCGCGGCCGGGTCGGGGACCGGGACGGCGGAGAGCAGTGCCTGCGTGTACGGGTGGGTCGGGTGCTCGTAGATCTCGGCGTCGGAGCCGATCTCGGCCATCTTGCCCAGGTACATGACGCCCACGCGGTCCGAGATGTGCCGGACGATCGAGAGGTCGTGCGCGATGAAGAGGTAGGAGAGGTTGAACTCGTCCTGCAGCTTCTCCATCAGGTTGATGACCTGTGCCTGCACCGACACGTCGAGCGCGGAGACCGGCTCGTCGCAGATGATGATCTCGGGCTGGAGCGCGAGGCCGCGGGCGATGCCGATGCGCTGGCGCTGACCGCCGGAGAACTGGTGCGGGTAGCGGTTGATGTACTCCGGGTTCAGGCCCACGACGTCCAGGAGCTCCTGGACCTTCTGCCGGCGCGAGCCCTTGGGAGCCACCTCGGGGTGGATCTCGAACGGCTCCCCGATGATGTCGCCGACCGTCATGCGCGGGTTCAGCGACGTGTACGGGTCCTGGAAGACCATCTGGATGTTGCGGCGCACGGCCTTCAGCGCGCGGCCGGACAGCTTGCTGATGTCCTGGCCCTTGTAGAAGACCTCGCCCGCGGTCGCCCGCTCCAGGTTCATCAGGAGCTTGGCGACCGTGGACTTGCCGCAGCCGGACTCGCCGACGATGCCGAGGGTCTCGCCCTTGTAGAGGTCGAAGGAGATCCCGTCGACCGCCTTGACCGCGCCGACCTGCTTCTTGAACAGGATTCCCTGGGTCAGCGGGAAGTGCTTGACCAGGTTACGGACCTGGAGGATCGGCTCGCGCTCGGTGGCGTTCTTGGTGAGCTCAGCCATGGATCTGCTCCTTCCAGAAGTGGCACGCGCTGCCGCGGCCGGGCAGTTCGGTGCCGTCCTGCTCGGTGACCGGGTGCAGCACCGGGATCTCGGTGCGGCAGATGTCCTGCGCCTTGGGGCAACGGGGGCTGAAGGCGCAACCCGTGGGAATGCGGAGCAGGTTGGGCGGCAGGCCCTTGATCGCGTAGAGCTCCTGGCCCTTCTGGTCCAGGCGCGGGATCGAGTCGAGCAGGCCACGGGTGTACGGGTGGGACGGGCGCTTGTAGATCTCGTGGACCGGAGCGGTCTCGACGATCCGGCCCGCGTACATGACCGCGATCTTGTCCGCGACGTCGGCGACGACGCCGAGGTCGTGGGTGATCAGGATCAGGCCCATGTTCATCTCGCGCTGGAGCTCCGCGAGCAGGTCCATGACCTGGGCCTGGACGGTCACGTCGAGAGCCGTGGTCGGCTCGTCGGCGATGATCAGGTCCGGCTCCAGGGCCAGCGCCATCGCGATCATGATGCGCTGGCGCATACCGCCGGAGAACTGGTGCGGGTAGTCGCCCACGCGCGCCTTGGCGGCGGGGATCTTCACCCGGTCCATGAGCTCGATGGCCTTGAGCTTGGCGTCCTTGCGGGACATGCCCCGGTGGACCCGGAACATCTCGCCGAGCTGGTCGCCCACCGAGTAGACCGGGTTCAGGGAGGACAGCGCGTCCTGGAAGATCATCGCCATCTTGTTGCCGCGGAGCTTGCGGCGCTCCTCGTCGGACATCTTGAGGATGTCCTTGCCGTAGAAGCGCACCTCGCCGCCGGAAACGCGTCCGGGCGGGCTGTCGAGGATGCCCATGATCGCCTGCGCGGTCACGGACTTGCCGGAGCCGGACTCGCCGAGCACGGCGAGCGTCTCGCCGGCGCTGACGCTGTAGCTCACGCCGTTGACGGCCTTGGCGACCCCGTCACGGGTCTTGAATTCGACCTGGAGGTTGTCCACCTCCAGCAGCGGCACGGCGGATCCGCCGCCCGTCTCCGCAACGCTGAGAATCTCCGACGTGGTCACGCCGCCACCTTCGTCCTGCTTGCTGATGTTGTCTCGGGGCATTGGGCGGCCCTACCGGAGCTTCGGGTCGAGCGCGTCACGCAGGCCGTCGCCGACGAAGGCGAAGCCCAGCACGGTGACGACGACGAACAGGCTCGGGAACACCCACAGGTAGTCATTGACGCCGATGAAGCCCTGGCCGGCCGCCAGCATGTTGCCCCACTCCGGCACGTCGACGGGGACACCGGCGCCGAGGAAGGAGAGCGCTGCCACACCGACGATGGTGGTGCCGACGTTGAAGGTCGCGTAGACCAGCACCGCGGTCATCGAGTTGGGCAGGATGTGCGTGCGCACGACCCGCCAGCCGCTCGCGCCGAGTGCCTTGGCCGCGTGGACGTAGTCCATCTCGCGCACCGACAGGATCGAGCTGCGCAGCAGCCTGGACACGGTGGCCCACGAGAAGATCGCGAGCGAGATGATCACCGGCGTGATGCCACGGCCGGTGACCAGGATGATGACGACGGCACCGATCATCAGCGGGAACGCGAGGAACACGTCCGCGATGCGCATGACCAGGGTGTCGGCGAAGCCGGCGAAGTAACCGGCGATGGCGCCGAGGGCGACACCGATCAGCACCGCGAAGAAGATCGAGGCGAGGCCGACGAACATGGCCACGCGGGTACCGGCTATGAGGCGCGAGAACATGTCGCGGCCCAGGGCGTCGGTACCCATCCAGTGGGTGCCGTTGGGCGACGCGAGGGTGTTCTCGAGGTCCTGCGCGGTGGGGTCGAACGGGGCGAGCATCTCGCCGAACGCGGCCGTCAGGAACAGCAGCGTGATGATCACGAGGCCGACGACGGCCAGCTTGTTCTGGACGAAGCGGTGGCGGATCTCGCCCCACTGGCTCAGTTGCTTGGGTCGGGGTTCGGCCGGGGCCGAAACGGACGACACGGGGTTCTCGTCCCCGATCGCCGGGCTCGTTGCGAGCTCAGACATGAGGAAATCCTCCTTGGGGGCGGTCAGCTGAGGCGGATACGCGGGTCGAGGGCCGCGTACAGCAGGTCCACGATGAGGCTGAGGACGACGAAGATGGCGACGCTGTAGGTCACCACGCCGATCACGATCGGGTTGTTCTGCTGCTGAATCGCCTGAACCAGTGCCAGACCGACACCGTCCCAGTTGAAGATCGCCTCAGTGATGAGCGCACCACCGAGGAGTCCGCCGAACGAAATACCCAGGTAGGTGACCACGGGGATGGACGAGTTGCGCAGTACGTGCTTGAACAGCACGCGCCGGCGCGGAAGTCCCTTGGCCACGGCCGTCTTCACGTAGTCCGCGCGCAGCACCTCGAGCATCGTGCCGCGGGTGAGGCGGGCGACGAACGCGATGTCGGTGACGGCGAGGGTGATCGCGGGAAGGACCATGCCTTCGAGCTTGTCGCCGCCGAGCTGTGGGAACCACTGGAGTTCCACGGCGAAGTACTTCATGAGCAGCATGCCGACCACAAACGTCGGGAATCCGACGGCCATGGTCGTAAAGAATGTCGTGGCCATGTCCAAGATGCTGTATCTGTAGAGCGCGGCGATGATGCCGACTCCCATACCGAACACCGTGACGAGAGCGATGGCCAGCAGGGCCAGCCTCGCGGTGTTCTGCAGCTTGGGGGCGAGGATCTCGGACACCTCGCGGCGCTGGACGAAGTCCTCGCCGAGGTCTCCGGTCGCGACCTTGGCCACGTAATTCACGTACTGCTCGGGCAGCGACTTGTCGAGCCCGTATCTCGCCTTGAGCTCCGCGACCACAGCTGGGTCGCGAGCCTTGTCACTGCCCGCAATCGAACCCACGGGATCGCCGGGGAGAACGAACAGACACGCGAACAGAACCATGGTCGCGCCAATGAGGACTATGACCATCTGCCCGAGGCGACGGGCGACGTACCTTCCCATGTTTTGCCTCTCTACCTGGCCGCTTCTGGGAGCAGCGGCCTCCGACCCAAGGAAAGGGTCGGCTCTCGGCCTGCGGGGATTGCCCGCGGATGTGAGGGGTGCCGAAGTAAAAACGGCCTGCCGAGCGGGGCCGCGGCCCACCGGTCACCCGGGGGCCGCGGCACTTTCGCTCCTGACGGATATACCGTCCGAACCGATTACTTCTTGATCGAGATCTTCTCGAGGATCGGGTCCTCGTTGAAGTTGATGTCGTCCAGACCGTTGAACTTGTCGGTCGACATCAGGCGGAACTGGGAACGGTTGAAGGTCGGGATGAGGGCCATGTCGTCCATGGCCATCTTCTCGGCCTGCTTGTACATCGCCGTACGCGCGGCCTCGTCCTTGGTGGCGCGAGCCGTGTCGATCAGCTTGTCGAACTCGGGGTTGTTGTAACGGACGCGGTTGTCACCGACCACGTTGCCCTCGGCGTCCTTGTTCATCGAGGTCGAGTGCAGCAGCGGGAACAGGAAGTTCTCCGGGGTCGGGTAGTCCGCGCCCCACGCGAAGCGGTAGATACCGGTGGCGCCGTTGCCCTGCTGCTCCTTGAGCATGCCCGGGAAGTCCTTGCCGTCCAGCTTGACCTTGACGCCGAGGACGTCCTCGAGCTGCTTCGCGATGGCCTGGACCCACTCTTCGTGGCCCGCACCGGTGTTGAAGCTGAACTTGATCTCGGTACCCGGCTTCAGGCCGCCCTTCTCGGCGTGCTCCTTGGCCTTGGCGACGTCCTGCTTGACGCAGGAGACGCACAGGTCCTTCTGGTACGCCTTCGGGAACGCCGGCGGCACGATGGTCGTCGACGGGGTCTGGTAGCCCTGGAAGACACCCTTGGCGATGGCCTGACGGTCGATCGCGTAGGAGATCGCCAGACGGGCGTCCTTGTTGTTGGTCGGACCGTTGTCACCGATCGGCAGAACGAAGTTCATGCCGTTGGTGTCCTTGGCGAACCACTTGTTCTGCGGCTTGTACTTCGCCTCGGCCGTCTTCAGCATCGGCGTCGGGATGTGCGCGTAGTCGAAGGTGCCGGCCTGGAAGCCGTCGTACTCGAGCTGCTGCGCGGTCTTGTCGTTGAGCAGCGTGACCTGGACCTTCTCGAGGGAGGCCTTCTGCAGCGAGTACGCGTCGTTGCGGACGAGGTTGATCGCCTTGTTGTGCTCCCACGAGCCGTCCATCTTGAACGGGCCGTTACCGACGGGGGCCTCGCCGAACGCCTTGTCCTCTTCGCCGACCTTGGCGACCTTCGGGACCGGGCTGTACGCGTTGTGCGCCGTCTTCAGGACGAACTCGCAGTCCGCCTTCGACAGGTCGACCTTGAGAGTGGTCGGGTCCGGCGTGGTGACACCGGAGAAGGTCTTCGCGGAGCCGTCCTGCAGCTCGGCGTAGCCCTTGATGCCGGCGAAGTGGTACGCGACGTCGGACGCGGCGGCCTTGTGCGCGGCACGGGCCCAACCACGGGCGAACGCCTCGGCGTCGACGACCTCGCCGTTGGAGAACTTGGTGTCGGGCTTGACCTTGAAGGTCCAGGAGGTGCAACCCTCGTCCGACGTTGCCGACTCGGCGAGCGCGGGCTCGGCCAGGCCGTCCGGCGTGTTCGAGTACAGGCCGGTGAACAGGGCGTTGGCCAGCAGGATGCCGGTGGACTCGTGGGCACGCCCCGGGTCGATGGTGTCCGGCTCCGTGCTGCCCATCCGGAACACGCCACCGTTGGCGCTGCCCTTGTCCTTGCTGTCACCGTCACCGCCGCCACAGGCAGTAGCGGCCAGGGCGACGACAACCGCGCCCACGACCCACTTGGCGCTCTTGGCACCGCGCATGGGTTTCCTCCTCATGAGTCCACTGATCGACTTGAGGGGCAAAAAAACCTCGCCGACACCCCTGACGGCGAGCATTTTCCTGCCCAGAGTGTGCTCGTGAGTCGGCGCGATCCCCACATCGCGTGACCCATTGACCCGAGCTCAATGGAGCCATCCTCAGGGACTGCCAGGCCGTAAACCACACTTAAGTGGTCTCGTTTTCACAACATCGATCCGCGTCAGAAACCCGAAATCCGGACAAACGGATAGGAGACAGACACGTGCGAAACGGACGGTTAGCTCATCTTCCGGAGTGTCACGGTCGGTATGCGGACACCTGAACGCAAAAATCCGCTTGACAAAAGCGAACAGCCCCACCCTTCACGGACTCCGTGAGGGGTGGGGCTGCTGCGTTACCAAGGCAATGCGGCCTACTGAGGCCACCGCGACCGCCGCCCGAGCAAACCCGGGCGAACGGACGTAGGGCTCCTGTTATTTGCCGGACTTGGCGCGCGACGCGGTGCGCGAACGGTCCTTCTGGTCCAGGACGACCTTGCGGATGCGGACGGCCTCCGGGGTCACCTCGACGCACTCGTCGTCGCGGCAGAACTCCAGGGACTGCTCCAGGGAGAGCCTGCGCGGGGGCACCACGTTCTCCGTGTTGTCCGCGGAAGCCGCACGCATGTTGGTGAGCTTCTTCTCCTTGGTGATGTTCACGTCCATGTCGTCGGAGCGCGAGTTCTCGCCGACGATCATGCCCTCGTACACCTCGGTGCCGGGCTCGGTGAACAGGACGCCGCGCTCCTGCAGGTTGATCATCGCGAACGGCGTCACGGAGCCGGAGCGGTCGGCGACCAGGGAACCGTTGTTACGGGTCACCAGCTGACCGAACCACGGCTCGTGGCCCTCGTGGATGGAGTGGGCGATACCCGTACCGCGGGTGTTCGTCAGGAACTCCGTACGGAAACCGATGAGACCGCGCGACGGGACGACGAACTCCATGCGGACCCAGCCGGAGCCGTGGTTCGACATGTTGTCCATGCGGCCCTTGCGGACGCCCATGAGCTGCGTGACCGCGCCCATGTGCTCCTCGGGGACGTCGACCGTCATGCGCTCGACCGGCTCGTGCACCTTGCCGTCGATCTCCTGCGTGACCACCTGCGGCTTGCCGATGGTCAGCTCGAAGCCCTCACGGCGCATCTGCTCGACCAGGATGGCGAGCGCGAGCTCACCACGGCCCTGGACCTCCCAGGCGTCCGGACGCTCGGTCTCCAGCACGCGGAGCGAGACGTTACCGACCAGCTCGCGGTCCAGACGGTCCTTGACCTGGCGGGCGGTGACCTTGCGGTCCTTGACCGCGGACTTGGCGTCCGCGCCCTTGCCGCTGCCGCCGCGGCCGACCATCGGGGAGGTGTTCGTACCGATGGTCATGGAGATCGCCGGCTCGTCGACCGAGATCAGCGGGAGCGCGATCGGGTTCTCCGGGTCGGCCAGGGTCTCGCCGATCATGATGTCGGGGAAACCGGCGACCGCGCAGATGTCACCCGGGCCCGCCACCTCGGCCGGCTTGCGGGTGAGCGCCTCGGTCATCATCAGCTCGGTGATGCGGACGTTCGACATGGTGCCGTCACGCTTGATCCAGGTGACGGTCTGGCCCTTGCGCAGCTCGCCCTGCTCGACACGGACCAGCGCGATACGGCCGAGGAAGTTGTCGGCGTCCAGGTTGGTGACGTGGGCCTGGAGGGGGGCCTCCTCGTCGTACACCGGGGCGGGGACGTGGGCCAGGATGGTGGAGAAGAACGGCTCCAGGCTGTCGCTGTCCGCGGGGACGGTGCCGTCCTCGGGCTTGGTCAGCGAGGCGACGCCGTCACGGCCGCAGGCGTAGACGATCGGGAACTCGATCTGCTCCTCGGTGGCGTCCAGGTCCAGGAAGAGGTCGTACGTGTCGTTGACGACCTCGTCGATCCGGGAGTCCGGACGGTCCGTCTTGTTGATGCAGAGGATGACCGGCATGTTCGCCTGCAGGGCCTTGCGCAGGACGAAGCGGGTCTGGGGCAGCGGACCCTCGGAGGCGTCCACCAGCAGAACGACGGCGTCCACCATCGACAGACCGCGCTCGACCTCACCACCGAAGTCGGCGTGGCCGGGGGTGTCGATGATGTTGATCGTGATCGGGGCCCCGCCGTCCTTGGGGTGATACTTCACCGCCGTGTTCTTGGCGAGGATCGTGATGCCCTTCTCACGCTCCAGGTCGTTCGAGTCCATCATGCGGTCGTCGAGGTGCTGGTGGGCGGCGAAGGCACCGGCCTGCTTGAGCATGGCATCGACGATGGTCGTCTTGCCATGGTCGACGTGGGCGACGATGGCGACGTTACGGATGTCGTGGCGCGTGGGCACTTCGGCGCTTCTCCCGGGATCGTGGATGGCGTCGCGTACGGTCCGGCACGCGCGCCTCGGCCGGGCGAAAACCTGCCACGGCCTTACCCCATGGTACGTCGCGTGGCGGGAACCGCCTGCCGGGGGGTCTGTCAAGGGGCCGGAGGAATGAGTGCGGCCGAGTGCTGCGTGGGGTGCTTCGGCCGCCGTCGTACCGGTATTCATGCGGGTCAACAGGCGTGGTCAATGGGTCTGGCACGACCTTGCCCGCCGGAAGATCCGGCGGGCAAGGGACTTGAGTCACATCTGAGCTTGCGGGTCTGCGGTCAACCTGACAGGCACCGCTTTGTCATCACTTCTTCTCCCGCGCTACTTCTTCTTGTCCTTCGCAGCGGGGGCCTTCTTCCAGCCGATGTCCTGGTAGCGGGGGGCGCCGAGGCCGAAGGCCCCCGCGTTGGCCAGACCCGGCTTGACCGCCACCAGCTCGGGGCGCTGGTAGAGCGGGATGGATCCGGCGGCGGCCCAGATCCGGGCGTCCGCCTTGCGCATCAGCTCACGGGACTGCTCCTCGTCCAGCTCGCCGACCGCCTGGTCGAAGAGCTGGTCGATGTGGTCGGTGCCGACCCGTGTGTAGTTCTGTTCGACGAGGAGCGAGCCGTCCGCGGCCGGCTCCGGCTTGGCGAAGATGGGCCGGGCGTCGGTGGCCGGGTAGGCCGTCGCGGGCCACGAGTACAGGGCCAGGTCGTACTGGCCCGAGGCGACGTGGTCCTTGAAGAAGCTGTCGTCGGCCACCTTGACCGTCTCGGTGTTCACGCCGATCTTGCGGAGCATCGTGGAGATCCGCTCGCCCACCGCGCGCAGGGACTCCGACCCGGGACCCGCCGGGACCACGAAGCGCAGCGAGAGCGCCTTGCCGTCCTTGGCGAGCGTGTTGCCGGAGGTGCGGACGGGCTGCTTGGCCGGGGCCGGAGCCGGGGAGGCCTTGTCGGCGTCCGCCGCGTCGTCGCGGGCCGGGGCGCCCTTGCCGTCGTCGAGCACCTCGGGCCGGGCGGCCGCGGCGCGGACCGCCTGGGCGAGCAGGGACGCGCGCTGCTGGGCGCCGAAGGGGGCCGGGGCGAGCACCGGGGAGGGCCCGTCCTGGGGGCCCGCCGGGACGGCGCCCGTCTTCGGGCGGGCCTCGGTCGCCGACCGCGGATCGCCGTTGGCCCCGTCGTCCTGGCCCACGATGTAGAGCCCGTCGTTCCCGGTACCCGGGCCGGACGGGGTCTTCGAGTCGTCCTGCGGCGCGCTCTCCGGGCCGGCCTTGGCACCCGCCGGCTCGGTGATCTTGCCGCCCTTGCGCCAGCCCGCGTCCGTGAGCAGGGCCTGGGCCGCGTGCGTGTCCTGACCGCCGAGGGCGTCGCTGTTGTCGGCGTACGCCCGCTGCCCGGCCAGGGCCAGGTGGCTGCCGACGGGCTTCGCCGGCAGTCCGAGCGGCTTGAGCACGACCTCGGCCAGCGCCTGGCGGTCCAGGGCCCGGGCCACGGCCCGGCGCACCCGTTCGTCCGCCAGCGGGCCGGAGGAGCCGTTCATCGCAAGCTGCGTATAGGCGGGCTCCAGGGATTTGCGCACGGTGAAGGCCCGCAGGGCCTTCTGCTCGTCGGCGTACCGCTCGACCGAGGCGAGGTGCTTGTGCCGGCTCTCCGTCTCCGCCGCGGCCTTGTCCTCGTCCGCCCCGAAGGCGACGGCCCAGGACAGCGTGGCCTGCGCCGGGGTCAGCGTGGCCCCCGGGCCGTGGGCCGGGGCGCCACCCGCGCCCGGCCCGTTCTTGGCGGCGGCGTCCCGGCGGGCCAGGGCGATCCGGTCGGCCCCGGCGCGGTCGATCTCCGCCAGGTCGAGCTTCCCGGCGGCCAGCGCCGCCGGACGCTCGGCCCGCGGGACCGCCGTCAGGACGAGCGTGTCCAGCTTGGCGGGACGGCCCCACCAGCGCGCGTTGCGGGTCAGGGAGGCGGTACCGGTCTTCTTGTCGATCGCGCCGAGCGCGAAGGGACCGGCGGTGATCTTCAGCGCGCCGCGGGCGCCCTCGTTGAAGGCGTCGGGGGTGCCGGTGACCTGCTTGGGGTAGAGCGGGGTGAACAGGGAGCGCCAGTCGGCGTACGGCTTGTTGAAGGTGACCCTGACCTCCAGGTCGGTCTTGCCCTTCTCGATCTTCTCGATCCGGTCGTAGCCGGCGTTGCGCGCCGTCCAGTACGCCGAGTCCTTGCCGTTCAGGGCCCGCCACTGCGCCACGAAGTCGGCGGCGCCGATCTCGCGTCCATCGCTCCACACCGCCTGCTGGTTGAGCTTGTACAGGACGACCTGCTTCGGCTCCCGCTCGATGACCTCGGCCTTCTCGAGGTAGTCGGGGTTGGCCACCGGCCGTCCCTTGGCGTCGAGGACGAAGAGCTGCGGCAGCACGGCGCCGGCGATCCTGGCGGTCGTGGCGTCCGCGTCGGCCTGGAAGGTGTTGAGGGTGTCCGGGAGCGCGTCCACCGCCCAGCGGAGCACACCCCCGTCCGCGACCCTGTCGCGGGTGGTCGTGGCGATGTCCTGCCCTGCGGCGGCCGGGCCGCCCTCGTCATCACCCGCGCCGCAGCCCGTGAGCAGCGGCAGTGCGAGGACTCCCGAGGTCAGGAGCGCCAAGGACCTGCGCCTTCTCTGGGACATGGGTGGTACCTCCGGGGCGGGGCGTGGGGGAAGCATGATCACGTTCGGCGGTATATGGAGCTGATCACACCGGTTGCCGGAACCCACTGAAATAGACGCTCAGCCGCACCCCTCGCACCCGCCTCTCGCCACGCCGCGAACCCCACCCGTGCGGACCAATCCCGCTTGCACCGCCGCGGGCGTTCCCCCGGGAGAGGGATGAGAATGGGGGGCGGGGAGGGGCGCACGATTCACGCCTGCGCGCCCGCAATCGCTGCACGTCCCTTCACAACGGGGGACGGGAGGCGCGACACTCGCAGGCGCACATGAGCGTTGCCACCGCACCTTGGCGGAAGTGAGGGCAAATCATGTCCCTGCAAGACGATCTGAGTGCTGTACGGCGCAACCTGGACGAGCTGACGCGCAAGGTCGAGCGGCTGGAGAAGCAGGCCGCGCGGCAGAAGCCGTCGACGACGGCGACCGGTCAGGACCCGTCCCGGATGGTGACGGTCCCGGACACCCCGTACGACAGCTCCCTGTGGACGGACGCCGACGACGAGGGCCTGGGCGCCCGCGACCGCCGCGCCCCCTGAGCCCGCCCGTCACGGACGCGCATCCACCCACGCCCCGACCGGCCCGGCCGTCCTCGGCCCGGCCGACCGGCGCACCCCTCATCACTCCTCCCGGAGTCCCCTTTGGCCACAGGCACGGAACGACCCCAGCAGCGGCCCGGCGGCGTGCACGACGCCTCACGGGCCGCGATCGCGGCCCGGCACCTGCGGACCGACCGGTGGTGGCTGGCCCCCGCCGGCACCGCGGCCGGGCTGCTCGCCTTCATCGTCTACTCGACCTGGCGGGCCTTCGCCAACGCCGACTACTACGCGGCCCCGTACGTCTCCCCGTTCTACTCCCCGTGTCTCGCGGAGAACTGCGTCCCGATGAAGGGCGGGCCCAACTGGGAGATATTCGGCAGCTGGTGGGGCCTCTCCCCCGCCCTGCTGATCCTGATCTTCCCGCTCGGCTTCCGGCTGACCTGCTACTACTACCGCAAGGCCTACTACCGGGGCTTCTGGGCCTCGCCGCCCGCCTGCGCCGTCGCCGAACCGCACACGAAGTACACCGGCGAGACCCGCTTCCCGCTGGTCCTGCAGAACGCGCACCGGTACTTCTTCTACGCGGCGGTCCCGGTCGCCCTGATCCTCAGCTACGACACCGCGCTGACCTTCCGCGACGAGCACTACGCCTGGGGCCACATGGGCCTCGGCACCCTGCTCTTCCTGGTCAACATCACGCTGATCTGGGCCTACACCCTGTCCTGCCACTCCTGCCGCCACATCATGGGCGGCCGCCTCAAGCACTTCTCGAAGCACCCGGTGCGCTACCGGCTCTGGGGCTGGGTCAGCAGGCTCAACTCCCGCCACATGCTACTGGCGTGGGCCTCCCTGATCAGCGTGGCCCTGTGCGACTTCTACGTGTACCTGCTGGCGAGCGGCGCCTTCACCGACCCGAGGATCTTCTGAGATGGCTCAAGTGGAACGGCAGCAGTGGGACGTGGTCGTGGTCGGCGCGGGCGGCGCCGGGCTGCGCGCCGCGATCGAGGCCCGCGAGCGCGGCGCCCGTACGGCCGTGATCTGCAAGTCCCTGTTCGGCAAGGCCCATACGGTGATGGCGGAGGGCGGGATCGCCGCCTCCATGGGCAATGTCAACGAGCGCGACACCTGGCAGGTGCACTTCCGCGACACCATGCGCGGGGGCAAGTTCCTCAACCAGTGGCGGATGGCGGAGCTCCATGCGAAGGAGGCCCCGGACCGGGTCTGGGAGCTGGAGACCTGGGGCGCGCTCTTCGACCGGACGCCGGACGGGAAGATATCCCAGCGCAACTTCGGCGGGCACGAGTACCCGCGCCTCGCGCACGTCGGCGACCGGACCGGCCTGGAGCTGATCCGCACGCTCCAGCAGAAGATCGTCCAGCTCCAGCAGGAGGACTTCAAGGAGTACGGCGACTACGAGGCCCGGCTCAAGGTCTTCCAGGAGTGCACGGTCACCAGGGTCCTGAAGGAGGGGCGGAGGGTCTCGGGGGCCTTCTGCTACGAGCGCGAGTCCGGCCGCTTCTTCGTCCTGGAGGCCCCGGCGGTGGTGCTGGCCACGGGCGGGATCGGCAAGTCCTTCAAGACGACCTCCAACTCCTGGGAGTACACGGGCGACGGCCACGCGCTGGCGCTGCTGGCGGGCGCGCCCCTGCTCAACATGGAGTTCGTGCAGTTCCACCCGACCGGCATGGTCTGGCCGCCGTCGGTCAAGGGGATCCTCGTCACCGAGTCCGTGCGCGGTGACGGCGGGGTGCTGCGCAACTCCGAGGGCAAGCGGTTCATGTTCGACTACGTCCCCGACGTCTTCAAGGAGAAGTACGCGGAGTCGGAGGCGGAGGGCGACCGCTGGTACGAGGACCCGGACCACAACCGGCGCCCGCCCGAGCTGCTGCCGCGCGACGAGGTCGCACGGGCGATCAATTCCGAGGTGAAGGCGGGCCGCGGCTCCCCGCACGGCGGGGTCTTCCTCGACGTGTCCACGCGGATGCCGGCCGAGCGGATCAAGCGGCGGCTGCCGTCCATGTACCACCAGTTCAAGGAGCTGGCGGACGTGGACATCACGGCCGAGCCGATGGAGGTGGGTCCGACCTGCCACTACGTGATGGGCGGCATCGCGGTCGACTCGGAGTCCGCCGCCACCGTCGGGGTGCCGGGCCTGTTCGCCGCGGGCGAGGTCGCGGGCGGCATGCACGGCTCGAACCGGCTGGGCGGCAACTCCCTGTCCGACCTGCTGGTCTTCGGGCGGCGGGCCGGTCTGCACGCGGCGCGGTACGCCGTCTCCGCCGGACGTCCGGCGGTGGCGCGGTCGGAGATCGACGCGGCGGCGACCGAGGCGCTGGCCCCCTTCCACGCCGTGGAGGGCGCGGAGAACCCGTACACGCTCCACCAGGAGCTCCAGACGACCATGAACGACCTCGTCGGCATCATCCGGCGCGAGGGCGAGATGGCCGAGGCCCTGGAGAGGCTCGCGACCTTGCGCGTACGGGCCTCCCGGGCCGGTGTCGAGGGGCACCGGCAGTTCAATCCCGGCTGGCACCTGGCCCTGGACCTGCGGAACATGCTGCTGGTCAGCGAGTGCGTGGCCCGTGCGGCCCTGGAGCGCACCGAGAGCCGGGGCGGGCACACCCGCGAGGACTGCCCGTCGATGGAGCGCGGCTGGCGTCCGGTGAACCTGCTGTGCCGGCCGGTCGACCCGCCCCCGGCGGACCCTGCGGCCGACCGGATCGCCCTGGTCCGCACCCGCACCGATCCCATCCGCCCGGACCTGCTCGCGCTGTTCGAGAAGGAAGAGCTGGTCAAGTACCTCGCCGAAGAGGAGCTGTACGAATGAGTACGTACGACGCGAGCTTCCGGATCTGGCGGGGCGACGCGGAGGGCGGGGCCCTGCGGGACTTCACCGTCGAGGTGCACGACGGGGAGGTGGTCCTGGACATCGTCCACCGGCTCCAGGCCACCCAGGCCTCGGACCTGGCGGTGCGCTGGAACTGCAAGGCGGGCAAGTGCGGCTCGTGCAGTGCGGAGGTCAACGGCCGGCCGCGGCTGATGTGCATGACGCGCATGTCCACCTTCGAGCGCTCCGAGACGATCACGATCACCCCGCTGCGCGCCTTCCCGGTGGTGCGGGACCTGGTCACGGACGTGTCCTTCAACTATCTGAAGGCACGGGAGGTCCCTGCCTTCGTCCCTCCGGAGGGGGTACCGGCGGGCGCGTACCGGATGCAGCAGATCGATGTGGAGCGCTCGCAGGAGTTCCGCAAGTGCATCGAGTGCTTTCTGTGTCAGGACACCTGCCACGTGGTGCGCGACCACGAGGAGAACAAGGGCGTCTTCGCCGGTCCGCGCTTCCTGATGCGGGTGGCGGAGCTGGACATGCACCCGCTGGACGCGGCGGCGGACGCGGGCCTGGACCGCAAGCGCACGGCCCAGGAGGAGCACGGGCTCGGCTACTGCAACATCACCAAGTGCTGTACGGAGGTCTGCCCCGAGGGCATCAAGATCACCGACAACGCCCTCATCCCGCTGAAGGAGCGGGCGGTGGACCGCAAGTACGACCCGCTGGTCTGGCTGGGCAACAAGATCGGCCGCCGGGCCGACTCCCGGTAGGCGGAAACCCTCGGGTCCGGCACCCCGCCGGGTGCCGGACCCGGGGCGACTCCGCATGCGAGGGTACGTAACCACCCATACGCTCCCCATTGTGACTCCGCCGAGAAGCAGGCCGCGCCGCAGAACGTCCGTACGGGCCGCGCTCGCGCTCGCCGCCGGGCTGCTCGCGGTCGGCGGCTGGGGCGTCGCCGGGGCGCCGGCCGCACGGGCCGAGGATCCCGTCACCCTGTCCCGGCAGGGGCAGATCACCGACCGCGTGGGGGCCCTCGGCGACCGGCAGGGCGCCGTCACCGCCGCGCTCGACACGCTGTACGCGGACCGGAAGATCCAGCTCTTCGTCGTCTACGTGCAGGACTTCTCCGGGCGCTCGGCCCAGAGCTGGGCGGACGCCACCGCGCAGCGCAACGGCCTCGGCCAGAACGACGTGCTGCTGGCCGTGGCGACCGGAGCCCGCCAGTACGCCTATTCGGCCGATGTCGACTCCGGTTTCACCGAGCAGCAGCTCGCCACCGTCGCGCGGACCGCGATCGAGCCCGCCCTGAAGCAGAACGACTGGGCGGGCGCCGCCATCGGCGCGGCCAACGGCTACAACGCCGTACTCGGCGGGCAGCCCGTACCCGTACCGACCATCACCCCCGGCCCGGCCGATCCCGGCGGCGCGGCGGGCGGCGAGAACGGGGCCGGTGACTACGTGCTCCCGGTGGTCGCCGTCGGCGCGGCCGGGGCGCTCGCCGCGTACACGTACACCCGCCGCAAGCGGAAGGGCGCGGCCGGGGGCGGCCGCGGGACGACCACCGGGCCGGGCTGGCCGGAAGGGGCGCCGGACCGGCTCCCGCTGCCGGAACTGGACGGCAGGGCCAAGGCCCTGCTGGTGGAGACCGACGACGCGGTCCGCACCAGCACGGAGGAACTCGGTTTCGCCACCGCCCAGTTCGGCGAGGAGGCGACCCGCCCCTTCGTCACGGCGGTGGAGTACGCCAAGGACGAGCTGACGCACGCCTTCCGGCTGCGCCAGCAGCTCGACGACGCCTACCCGGAGGACGACGCCACCCGGCGCCGGATGCTCGACGAGATCGTGGCCCGCTGCACCGAGGCCAACCGGCGGCTCGACGCCGAGTCGGCGGACTTCGACCGGCTGCGGGACCTGGAGAAGAACGCCCCGCAGGCCCTCGCCGCCGTGGAGGCACACGTCCGCGACCTGACCGGTCGCACCGCGACCGCCGCGGCCACCCTGACCGCGCTGGCCGGACGGTACGCGGACTCCGCGTCCGCGCCCGTCGCGTCCAACGCCGGACAGGCCG
Source organism: Streptomyces sp. NPDC097617 (assembly GCF_044761485.1). NCBI lineage: Bacteria > Bacillati > Actinomycetota > Actinomycetes > Kitasatosporales > Streptomycetaceae > Streptomyces > Streptomyces sp. NPDC097617. The sequence continues at coordinate 99,043 of NZ_JBIWCL010000008.1, read as the reverse complement.
AGGACCGGCTGCTGTTCGCGACGACCAACCTGGGCCAGGCCCGCGCCGCCCTCGACGTCGGCGAGAACGGCGCGGCGGCCGTGCACGTACGGGCCGCCGAGGGCGCGGTGGACCAGGCGGCGACCCTGGTGGACGCGGTCGAGCGGCGGGCGCAGGAGCTGGCGGAGGCGGCCGGGAAGCTGCCGGGCGCGCTGACCGAGACGGACACCGACCTCGCGGACGCCCGCGGGCTGCTCACCGGTACCGCGGAGGGCACCTCCACGGCGGACCTGCGCGGGCGGATCGGCCGGGCGGAGGCCGTACTGGCCGACGTACGGCAGGAGGAGGCGGCCGGCCGGTACGACCCGCTCGACGCCCTGCGCCGGGTCGAGGAGGCCGACGCGGCCCTCGATGAAGCCCTCTTCGGGGCGCGGGAGCGGGAGTCGGGGCGGCAACGGGCGGTGGCCCTGCTCGACCAGGCCATGCTCGCGGCGCGCAGTGCGATCGGCGCGGCCACGGACTACATCACGACCACCCGTGGCGCGGTGGGCAGCCAGGCCCGCACCCGGCTGGCGGAGGCGGGCCGGCACCTGGAGCGGGCGGTATCGGTCGCGGAGGCCGACCCGGCGGAGGCGCTGGCGGAGGCCCAGCAGGCGGACGCGCTGGCGCGGCAGGCGCAGCAGCTGGCGGAGCAGGACGTCCGCGGGTACCAGGACCCGTACGCGGGCCGGCGCTCCGGCGGCGGCACGGGCGGCGCCGTACTGGGCGGGATCATCCTCGGCGAGATCCTGCGGGGCGGCCGCGGCGGAGGGGGCTTCGGAGGCGGCGGCGGTTTCGGGGGCGGCGGGGGCTCCGGCAGAGGCGGCGGCAGCGGCCCCGGCTCCTTCGGCGGCGGCGGAACCCGCGGCCGCATGGGCGGCGGCGGCCGCTTCTGAACTGCACACCCACCGGTCCCGACCAGGAGAGACCCACCATGAGCAAGCAGACCATCCTCGGCCGTGTCACCCAGCTCGCCAAGGCGAACATCAACGCGCTGCTGGACCAGGCGGAGGACCCGCAGAAGATGCTGGACCAGCTGATCCGCGACTACACGAACAACATCTCGGAGGCCGAGCAGGCCGTCGCGACGACGATCGGCAATCTGCGGATGCTGGAGGCGGACCACAAGGAGGACGTGGAGGCGGCCGCCGAGTGGGGCGGCAAGGCCCTCGCGGCGAGCCGGAAGGCGGACGAACTGCGGGCGGCGGGGTCGGCGGCGGACGCCGACAAGTTCGACCATCTCGCGAAGGTGGCCCTGGGACGGCAGATCCAGTCGGAGAAGGAGGCGACGACCGCGGAGCCGACGATCGCCGCTCAGACGGAGGTCGTCGACAAGCTCAAGTCGGGTCTGGACTCGATGCGGAACAAGCTGACGGAGCTCCAGGCCAAGCGCGACGAGCTGGTGGCCCGGGCGAAGACGGCGCAGGCGCAGAACACGATGATGGACGCGGTGAAGAACATCGACGTCATGGATCCGACCAGCGATCTGAACCGCTTCGAGGAGAAGGTGCGGCGCGAGGAGGCGATGGCGCTGGGGAAGCAGGAACTGGCCGCGTCCTCCCTGGACGCCCAGTTCGAGGCCCTGGACGACCTCGGCAAGACCTCGGAGATCGAGGCCCGCCTCGCCGCCCTCAAACAGGGTCACGCCGCCTGACCGTTGCCGTAGGGAATCCGGGCGCGGCGTTAGCGGACGCTACGGGCCGCGACCCGGCCGTGCCTGCCCAGCGGGGTCAACACCACCCGGCAGGCGGGGGGCTGTCGAAGTATTAGGATCACCCGATCATTGCATTCGCAGAGTGTTACGGGGGCCCGGGTGAGCATGACGTCGTTCGACACGGAGTGGGTAGGGCTCAAACAAGGAACCGCGGCCGGCGCCGAGATGCGGCTGGCGAGTGCCGCGCCCGACGGCGGTGGCGGGGGCGGTGGTGAGGACCTCAAGTCCGACATGGCGGTCTGGAAGAAGGGCAGCCAGGACGTCGGCGAGCTGGTGACGGCCGTCAAGTCGGCCCTCACCGGCTTCGAGACCGGCCAGAAGGGCGCCGCCGTCACCGGCGTCGAGAGCGCCACCGCGCAGAGCGAGCTCTACCAGTCGTGGAAGACGTACCTCGACAGTCTGGTCGGCAAGTGCACCGCGCTCCAAGGACCGATGATCTCGGCCGGCAAGGGCCAGGTCTCCAACGACGAGACCCTGCACGGTGACTTCGCCCGCATGAACGACACGTACAAGGACACGCCTGCCACCGGCGGCAACGACGGGGGCCGGTGAGGGCGGGCATGGACTACGCGACGTTGAAGGCGCTCAAGCCGTCGGAGTTCACCGAGGCCGCCGACGGCTACCAGTCGGTCAGCGCGATGGCCGACCACGCCTACGGCAGCGCCGAGGGACAGATCTCGGCGCGGCTGCGGACCGGGCTCAGCGGCAAGGCCGTCGAGGCCGCCCTGGAGCAGTTGCGGGGCCTGGCGCAGAACTTCCACTACACGCAGGTCGAGTGCGGGCTGGCCGCCACCTCCCTGAACGCGCTCGCCGCCTCCCTCACCGAGGCGAAGCGGAAGCTGGGCGCGGCCGTGAGCGACGCCGAGGCCCAGAAGTTCTCGGTCGGCGCCGACGGTTCGGTGAGTTTCCCGCCGGGCGGGACGGAGAAGGACGGCAAGCTGCCCGAGGGCGGCACGGTCAGCGGCAGCGCCAAGGGCAAGCCGTCGGGGAACGTCATCGACCCCACCAAGGACGCCAACGACCTCTCCGCCGCCCTGGAACGCCAGGCCGCGAACATCCACCCCAACCCGAACTTCGGCAAGGCGGTGGACATAGCCAACCGGATCGCCCAGGCGGTCGCCGAGGCCACCGAGGCCGACACCCAGTGGGCGCCGCACCTGCGCAAGCTCAAGGCCGACGACGACCTGACCGTGTCCGACTCCGACTGGGCCGACGTCCAGGCCGACACCGGCGAGGTGCGTGCGGGAGCCAAGGACTACCTCGACCACATCAAGCCCCCGCCGCCCAAGGGCAGCGACCCGCAGTTGAACGCCGAGTGGTGGAAGGGCCTGTCGGAGGAGGAGAGGGAGGCCTGCATCACCCTGCAGCCGGCGAGCGTCGGGGCACTGAACGGGCTCCCGGCGGACGTCCGCGACAGCGCCAACCGTACGGTCCTCGCGGAGACGCACGGCGCCTACAGGACGGAGCTGAACGCGATCCCCGGGGAACCGCAGCCCAAGTACCACTACGTCCAGCACGGACGCGCCTGGATGCGCGAAGAGACCGACGAGTGGAGCGCCTGGAACGACAAGCACGGGGAGCGCCGGGCCCATCTGAAGGACCGCTTGGAGGGCATGGACACGATCCAGCGCCGCTTCAACGCCACGGGCGAGCGGGGACTGCCCGAGGCGTACCTGCTCGGATTCGACGCCGAGGCGAACAACGACGGCCGCGTGATCCTGGCCAACGGGAACCCGGATACCGCGGACCACACGGCGATCTTCGTACCGGGCACGAAGACGACCCTCGGGAGCATCGAGGACGAGGCCGCGAAGAGCGACGCCCTGTGGCATGAGTCCTCGGCACTGGCGCCCGGGCAGTCGGTGTCGACCATCACCTGGTTCGACTACGACGCCCCGAACACCATCCTCACCGAGGCTCCCCAGGACAAGTGGGCCGAACAGGGGGCGCCGACCCTGCGGCAGTTCCTCGACGGCAACCAGGCGGCCCATCAGGCGGCCACCGGCGATACCGCCCACACGACGCTCATCGGCCACAGCTACGGATCCACGCTGATCGGCGATACGGCGAAGTACCGCAGTGAGTACGCCGACAGCTGGGCCGATCCCATGCCCGTCGACGATGTGGTCGCCGTTGGCAGCCCCGGTATGCAGGCGGACCGCGCCGGAGACCTGGGCTTCCAGCCGAAGCACGTGTGGGCCATGGAAGGCGGGGGCGACGACAACGGGGTCACGCTCGGCGGCAGGCTCAGCGGTCTCGGTGACTGGGGGGTCATTCCCACGGACGAGCGTTTCGGTGCCAACAAGATGCACAGTGATTCCCCGGGCCACGGGAACTTCTGGGACGAGAACGACGGTAAGCCGTCTGTCAGCCTCACGAACCAGGCGGCCGTGATAGCCGGCCGGTATGGCAGGGTCGAGCTGGACAGGGAGGCTCCCTAATGGACCGCAGAAACAGGCGTAACGCCACGGCACTGGCGCTCCTGGGCGCCCTGACCCTCGCATCGGGATGCACTCTCATGGACGACGAATCCTCCTCCAAGCGCACGTACGACCCGCAGCCGCGCACTCATCCGGAGGTGGAGAAGGAAGTCGGCGACCTGTCGAGCAGGGCCCTCGACATGACGCAGGTCAAGGGCAAGGTGACGGAGGGGGGCCCGGCGACCTATCCCTGCGGCACCAGCGAGGAGAAGAAGAGCGGCCTCCGTTTCGTCCGGCACGCCTGGTCCGTCTACGGCGTGGACCACGCCACCCTCGACAAGGGCATGAAGAACCTCGCCGCGCAGCTGCCGGAGAACGGCTGGAAGGTCGTGAAGAACGGCCCGAACCCCAACACGGAGGCCAAGACACCCGAGGTCTTCGCCGTCCACGAGGCGACCCACACCCAACTCGAAGCCCGGTGGATGGACAGCTCCGACGGAGGCGAGAACCTGATCAACTTCGCCGTGTCCTCCCGGTGCTTCAAGGACACCGAACCGAAGTGACGCTCGTCCCCGGATCCGTCGGGTCCGGGGACGAGCGGGCACCCTCGGCGCCCGCCGGTCAGCCGTACATGCTCAGCAGCTGCTCGGCCGACAGTTCGGCGACGGCCTCCGCCGCCGCGCCGGGCAGCGGGAGTTCGAACCAGACCGTCTTGCCGCGGTGGGTGCGGCGCGTGCCCCAGCCCGCCGAGAGCAGGCCGACCAGCTGGAGCCCGCGGCCGCCCTCGTCCGTGTCGCGGGCGCGCCGACGGCGGGGCTGGACCAGGTTCGCGTCCCAGACCTCGCAGACCAGCGTGCGGTCCAGCAGCAACCGCAGCCGGATCTCGCCCTCGCCGTACCGCAGGGCGTTGGTGACCAGTTCGCTGACCAGCAGCTCGGTCGTGTCGAGCAGCCCCTCCAGGCCCCAGGCCGGGAGCTTCGCCCGGGCCAGCTCCCGGGCCCGGCCCACCGAGCGCGCCTCGCGCGGCAGTTGCCAGTCACCGACCGCGTCCACCGGCAGGCCCTGCACCCGCGCCATGAGCAGGGCGATGTCGTCCTCGCCGTGCCGGGTGTCGAGCGTGTTCAGCACGTGGTCGCAGACGTCCTCCAGCGGGCGGACCGGATCGGCGAGGGCCTCGCGCAGCCCGCGCAGGCCCTCCTCGAGAGGATGGTCGCGGGACTCCACGAGCCCGTCCGTGTAGAGGGCCAGCAGGGCGCCCTCCGGCAGATCGACCTCGACCTCCTCGAAGGGTTCGCCGCCCACGCCCAGCGGCATACCGGGCGGCACCTCCAGGAGCAGCGCGGGCCGCGGTTTCCCGGCCTCGTCCGGGGGTTCGACCAGGACGGGGGGCATGTGGCCCGCGTTGGCGATCGTGCAGCGCCGCGTCACCGGGTCGTAGACGGCGTACACGCAGGTGGCGAGGTACACCTCGGAGCGGTCCGCGTCCCGCGAGTGCAGGGCGGCCCGGGAGGCCTGCTGGGAGCCGCCGGGGGCGCCGAGCCCGCGGGCGATCTCGTCGAGGGCGGTCAGTACCTCCGCCGGTTCGAGGTCCAGCAGTGCGAGGGTCCGTACGGCGGTCCGCAGTTCGCCCATGGCGACGGCGGCCCGCAGTCCGCGTCCCATGACGTCGCCGACGACCAACGCCGTACGGTGCCCGGGCAGCTCGATGACGTCGAACCAGTCACCGCCGACCTCGGTGGCGGCATTGCCCGGCAGGTACCGGCAAGCGATGTCCAGGCCGGCCGCCTCCGGGTCGCCGGGGGGCAGCAGGCTGCGCTGGAGGATCAGCGCCCGCTCGCGCTCGCGCCGGTACAGCCGTGCGTTGTCTATGCATACGGCGGCCCGTGCGGCCAGTTCAACGGCCACCGCCCGGTCCCGTTCGCCGAAGGGTTCGCTGCCCTTGGTACGGGAGAACTGCGCGAGCCCGACCACCGTGTCGTGGGCGACCATCGGTACGACCAGCGTGGACTGGACGAGGTCCTCCGGTCCGCCGCCCTCGATCAGCCCCGGCCGGGCCGTACGCAGGGCCAACGCGCCCGGCGACGCGGCCGGGTAGCGGTGGATGTCGCCGACGGAGACCAGCGCGCCCGGACCGGACAGCGGGGCGTCGGAGACGGCGGAGGCGAAGGCCACCCGGCGCAGCGCGGCCGAGGGGGTCCGCGCCGGGCCCTGCCCGGGCAGGCTGGGCACGCCCGGGCCCTGCGGCCGGGCGGGCCGGTCGTCGTCGCCGAGCAGCAGGCCCTGGTAGAGGTCGACGGCGGCCAGGTCGCAGAAGCCGGGGACGGTGACGTCGAGGAGTTCGCGGGCGGTGGTCTCCAGGTCCAGGGAGTTGCCGATGCGGTGCCCGGCCTCGTTGAGGAGGGCGAGATTGCGCCGGACCCCGGCGGCCTCGCGGGCGGCGAGGTGGCGTCGGGTGACGTCGGTGCCGATCCCGGCCACGCCGATGGGGCGGCCGCTGCCGCCGTGGACGCGGTACAGGTTGATGGACCAGTGGCGGTGCTCCCGGCTGCCGGGGGCGGCGCCGGTGATCCGCAGATCGGTCACCGACTCCCCGGTGTCCAGCACCCGGCGCAGGGCGTCGGACATCCGGTCGGCCTCGTGGGCGGGCAGGTAGTCGTGCACGGTCCGGCCGCGGTGCTCCTCGGCGGCGCCCCCGAAGACGGTGGCGAAGCGGCGGTTGGCCCGCTGGACGGTGAGGTCCGTGCCGAAGAGCAGGAAGCCGAAGGGGGATTGGCCGAATATCGCCTGTGAGGCCGCCAGGTCGGATTCGATCCGCCGCAGTGCGCGTACGTCCACGACGACGCACAGCGCGGCCCGCTCGGCGGTCTCCGTCTGGGTGGGCATCACATAGATCTCGGCCACACCGTGCGCGCCGTTCCCGCCCGGGATCCGGAAGGGGATCAGGCCCGTCCACTCCTTGCCGTCGAGGATCTCGGCGACCCTGCGGTGCGCTTCGGGACGCAGCTCGGGCGGCATGAAGGCCTCGACCGGGTCGCGGCCCACGGTCTGGGAGGCCGTCAGGCCGAAGAGTTCCTCGGCGCGCAGGCTCCACTGATCGATGAGACCGTCGGGTCCGATCGAGAAGGATGCGACCTTTATGTAGTCATATATCGAGCCAGGCGGACTGCTGTGCCACAGGGCGTCGTGCCATGTCTCTCGCGGCACGTCGGTCTGATGTGCCTGCGCAGGTATCTCGCTCACGCGACCGTCCCCTCCAGCTCACCGCAACCGGACCGGCCATGACCGAAGTATTCAGCACCACGGCCCCGGACGGCACGGCGTTCACGATCACAGCACGGTCTCGATGATTTCGAGCCATGTCGCATGATCTCCCCCGAGCACCTCTCCCGGCCGACGCCGGGAGGTGTCCCCGAAAGGTCACACACCACCGTTCACCTTGTTACTCACCAGGAAGAGCCAACTCGAACCACACAGTCTTGCCCGACTTCCCGTGCCGGGTCCCCCAGCGCTGCGAGGAGACGGCGACGAGGTGCAGGCCACGGCCCCCCTCGTCCTCGTGGTCCGCCACCCGCTCGCGGGGCGGATCCGGAAGCGGATCGGAAACCTCCACAAGCAGGGCGGGCCCTCCCGCGGGGCTGTCGACGGCTGGATTGCGCCGTTCCAGACGGACGCCGATGGGGCCGGATGCGTACCGCAGGGAGTTGGTCACCAACTCGCTGACCAGCAGGACGGTCACATCGCCGACGACTTCGAGGCCCCAGGCGTGCAAGGTGCCGCGCACGGCGTGCCGGGCGGTGCGGACGGCACCGGGCTCGGCGGGGAAGGCCCACTCGGCGCACTCACCGTCTGTGTCGATCACGCCGATCACTTCCCGGGCCAGCAGCGACCCCAGTCCGGTTCGTCGGGGACGAAAGGGGGACGAGATAGGGATTAATAGCGACATACCCGATATTTGGGGCGTCGTACCACTCGATCCCTGCCCACCGGCGCACTGTGGCGCAGACGGCCTAGGCCGCGAGCGTCACGCGCCCCCGCCACCGTCCCGGCGCAGTCGGCGGCCGGCCTCGGCGACCGCGGGCCGGTCCTGGTCGAGCCAGTCCACCGACTCCAGCTCCTCCGGTCCGAGCCAGCGCAGCTCGTCGTGGTCCTCCAGCGGAGCGGGTTCTCCGGACAGCAGCCGGGCGGTCCACACGTGCAGGACGAGACCGGGCCGCAGCGGCCACTCCCCCGGGATCCGCTCCAGCGGCTCGGTCTCCACGCCGAGCTCCTCGCGCAGTTCGCGCACCAGCGCCTCGGGGACGGACTCACCCGGTTCGGCTTTGCCGCCCGGCAGTTCCCAGCGTCCGGCGAGCTCGGGCGGTGCGCTGCGGCGGGCGGCCAGCAGGCGCCCCTCATGACAAAGGGCTCCGCCCACGACCACTCGTACCGTCATGGGCGGAGCCTATGCCAGCGTCGTCAAGCACTGCGACGCTCTCAGTTCATCGTGGCGGTCTGACCGATCCGCTCGACCCAGTAGAGCTGCTTGTGTCCTCGGTCGTCGAGACTGTCGGCGACCTTCTGGGCCTCGGCCCGGGTGGGGTACCGGCCCACCCGGTAGCGGTTGCCGTTGTCGTCCTCACGTATGACCAGCCACGGGAGCAGGGCACCGCTGTCGTTCATCGCGCTTCACCCTCCGCCGACGTATCTGCCCGGGAAACCGCATTGTGCATATGCCCGAGCTTACGCCCGACCTTTACGGAGCGGATACGGTTTTTCACGAAGAGGTACCTCACAGGCGTACGCATCCGGCCATGCGTACGAGCGGGCCGTGCGCGCCGGTTCGAACGGCGCGCACCGGGGGCCCGGGCGGCGCCACCGTGCCCGCGGACGGCGGGCGTCCGCGCAGGTGGCGTCGAGAAGAAGGCGGGGCGGGCGGGGCGGATCCGGCCCCGCCGAGGGGGGCGCGGGTCCCGGCATGCGGACCGAACGGTCCGGGGACGCCGGGGCGGGGACGGCGGAGCGGATCACCATCGCGCCGAAACCCGCCGGGTCGACGGCGCACGCCGGGCGCGCGTGAACCCCCGGACAGCGCCCGGGGGTTCACGCGCCGGCCGGACGGCTACCGCACCGGGAGGTGGTACGCCAGGCGGTAGCGGTCCGCCGGGACCACCACGTCGGCCGTCTCCACGGCCCGGCCGGACGCGTAGTAGGTGCGGCCGATCACCAGCACCACGTGCCCGGGGACCCCGCCGAGGAGCATGATCTCCTCGGCCAGGCCGGGCCGCGCGCCGACCTCCTCCACCACGTTGTCCACGACGAAGTCGATCGCGGCCATCCGGTCGACCACCCCGGAGCCGCCCAGCGGCCCTTCCTCAGGCAGCATCACGGGAGTCCGGCCGGTCACGGCGAGGGGCTCCCAGGAGGTCGAGAGCATCATGGCCTCCCCCGCGTCGCGGAAGACGTACCGCGTGCGCATGACCCGCTCTCCCGGCTCGATGCCGAGCCGTTTCGCGATCTCCGCGGGCGCGCACGTCTGTTCGCTGCTCGACTCCCAGGTCCCGCGCGCGTCCGAGTCGGCCTGCTCCTGCCGGAACGGGGTCGAGGTGCCGCCCGTGCGGTAGCCGGCGCGGGCGACCCGCCGCGGGACGGGCTGTTCCCGTACATACGTGCCGGAGCCGGACCGGCCCTCGACCAGCCCCTCCGCCATGAGGACCTTGCGCGCCTCCAGGGCCACGGTGTCGGAGACGCCGTACTCCTCGCGGATGCGGGCCTGAGAGGGGAGCCGGGCGTGCGGGGGCAGAGAACCATCGACGATCTTCCGTCGCAGGTCCCCGGCCACGCGCAGATAGGCCGGCTGCTCACCGAAAGTCACTGGCCACTCCCATCAGGTTGACAGACAGCTACACCCTGGCAACCGATGGTTGAAGACCGCAAGCAAGGGCCAGAGTTTCACTCGAAGTGATGAAGTCACGTCACTCAAACCCGTTACCGTGCGTTATCCGGACGACGTCAGACCGCCTCCGACGAGGGACCCTCGACGGAGTCGTCGTCCGGCTCCTCCAGGTCGCCCTGGCTGTCCTCCAGCCACTGCGGAACCACCGTCGAAAGCCCGTACGCGCCGCGGAGTTCCTTCTCCGTCTCCACCGACATCGCGGCGAGTGCCCGGTCCCACTGCTTGTCGAACTCCTGTGCCGTTCTCGCCTGCGCGGCTCGCTGCCACTGCGCCCGCGCCGCCTCGATCTCCCTGACCTGCGCCGGAGCGGCCTTCTCCAGCCCCGGCCGGGCCGCGTCCTCCTGAAGGAGCTTCGCCTCGGTGCCCAGCGCCGCGCTCACCGCGCGCGCCCACGCCTGGTACTGCGCCAGCGCGTCCTCCACATCGTCCTCGGGAGGCCGGCTCATGACGAACTCGACGGCGTTGACGGCCCGCAGGAATGCCGACTGCTCGGGCCCCAGCATCCCGGCGTCCCGGCGAAGGCTGCCGCGCCGCTCCTCGTCGGTCGTGCCGATCACGCAGAGCAGCACCCGGTCCCCCTGGCGCCAGGACTGCCGCGAGGGCGCGTAGTAGAACATCTCCGCGTACTCGGGCAGCGCCCACGTGTCCATCGCGTACTCGTCCTGGGCCTTCCAGCACGCGTCCTCGGAGTTCCGGTCGGACCCGTCCGGCTCGGCTCCGTCCATCGTCTCCAGCACCTTCGACGCGGTGACCTCGCCGTGGTGGACCTGCGCACAGTCGATCCGGTACGTCACGGGCCGCTCGTCGATCAGGTCCCCGCCGGGCACGTTGAAGCAGTCGCCCGCCCGCAGGTCGCTCAAATCCGTGAGGGCGCCCTCGACGTCGGAGTACTCGCTCACCGGGTCGACCCGGTCGCCGACGGCCGCGAGGACCCGCCCCGCGGTCAGGGCCAGGACGCCGGTCATCATCACCGACACCACCAGACCGGTGATCGCCATGGCCTTGCCCCGGTCACCCCTCTTCGCGATCTGCACGAGGGCCGCGATGCCGAAGGCTATGCCGAGCGGCGGGAAGCACAGCAGCCCTGAGAGGAGCGAGGCGAGCGCGAACCCGTTGAGCGCCGGCGGATACGGCCCCTGGCCGGGCGGCGGACCCCAGCCCCACTGCGGGGACGGCGGGGGCCAGGAGTGGCCCGGTCCGGGAGGAGGGGTCGGCGTGGTGCTCACTGGGGCGGACTCCATCACAGGGGGCATCGCGGGGCGCGCCGCGTCGGGCGCGAACGAATGCGCGAAATAGTACGCAGCGGGGGCGACCGATCAGTCGGTCGCCCCCGCTGTTGCGCACGGCCGGGCCGGTGCCCGTGGCCGCCTGCCGCTCAGAACCTCAGAACTGGAGCGCCCAGGAGTCGATCTTCCCGGTGTCGCCGATCGAGTTGTCGTTCACGCGCAGCTTCCAGACGCCATTGGCCGTCTCCGCCGAGGCGTTCACGGTGAAGGTCCGGATGATGTTGTCGTCGGCGCCGTTGGCGCGGTTGTGCAGCGTGTAGACGCTGCCGTCGGGCGCGACCAGGTCCACCTTGAGGTCACCGATGTACGTGTGCTTGATGTCGATCGGGACCTGCAGCGCCGACGGGGCGTTGCCGACGACACCGCTGACCGTGATCGAGGACTCGGCGGTCGTGTTGTCGGACACCGCGACGTCGGCGGCGTTGTCGAAGCGCTTGCCCGGCGGGACGGGGCCCTGGGCGACGACGCGGAGCAGGCGGTTCGCAGAACCCGCGCCGCCCCCGGTCACCACGTTCGGGGTGGACGAGCCCACCAGGGCCGTGGCCACCTGGGTCGGGGTGCTGGCCGGGTTCTGCGAAAGGTAGACGGCGGCCGCGCCCGCGACGTGCGGCGTGGCCATCGAGGTGCCGTTGATCGTGTTGGTGGCGCTGTCGCCGGTGCCCCACGAGGAGGTGATGGCGGAGCCCGGCGCGAAGATGTCCAGCACGGAGCCGTAGTTGGAGTAGCTCGCCCGGGCGTCGGTGCTGGTGGTGGCGCCGACCGTGATGGCCTCGGTGACGCGCGCCGGGGACTTCTTGGAGGCATCGGTGGACTCGTTGCCCGCGGCCACCGCGTAGGTGATGCCGGAGGCGATGGAGTTGCGCACCGCCGCGTCGAGCGCGGAGTCCGCGCCGCCGCCGAGCGACATGTTCGCCACGGCCGGCTTGACGGCGTTGCGGGTGACCCAGTCGATGCCGGCGACGACCTGGGCCGTCGTGCCGTTGCCGCTGTTGTCGAGGACGCGGACGCCGACGATCTTCGCCTTCTTGGCCACGCCGTACGAGCCGCCCGCGACGGTGCCGGCGACGTGGGTGCCGTGGCCGTGGCCGTCCTGCGCGGTGCTGTCGTTGTCGATGGCGTCGTAGCCGTAGGAGGCGCGGCCGCCGAAGTCCTGGTGGGTGATGCGGACACCGGTGTCGATGATGTAGGCGGTGACGCCCTCACCGGCCTTGTCCGGGTAGGTGTAGCTCTGGTTCAGCGGCAGCGCGCCCTGGTCGACACGGTCCAGCCCCCAGGACGGCGGGTACGGCTGGGTGGTGTTGACGGTGAAGGTGCGGTTCTGCACGACCGACTTGACCGACGGGTCGGCGGCGAGCTTCCTGGCCTGCGTCTCGGAGACCTTGACGGAGTAGCCGTTGAGGGCGGCGCTGTAGGTCTTGTCGATCTTCGCACCGTAGCGCTTGGCGACGGCCTTGCCGCTGTCGGCGGTGGAGCGGGCCGCCGAGTCCTTCAGGGTCACTATGTAGCTGCCGGGTATGGACCCCGGGGCTCCGGCGTTCTGAATGACGCCCGGTGCACCGGCGCCGACCGCCGAAGCGGGAAGCGCGGCGGCCGAGGCGATCGCGAGGGCCACGACCGCGGTCGCGCTGATGCCGGCGAATCTCCGGCGTGTGTGACGCATCACGGGCATGTGACGGTCCTCCTCCTAGGTGGTGCTCTGCGAGGGGTGCGGCAGCGCCGCGAAAGCGTGATCATGACAACCCGGACGGCCCAACGGGCTGCCGAATCCGAACGGTTGACACACGCTCGGAGCGTCCAGAAGGGGAGAACGGGCGCGTAACATCCGTGCCATATACCGGCCATGATCGAGCGAAGGTGCTCCACACATGACGCACGCACCCCCCGGTTACATCTGCTCGGAGGACGGTACACGCGCGGACGTCCGGACTGCTCCTTGGGGGTGCCCCGTCTGCGGCGGACCCTGGGACCTCGATTTCACGCCGGACCCGGCCGCGGTGCTGGAACCGGCCGCCGGACCGAATTCGCTGTGGCGGTACGGGTCCGTACTCCCCCTGCCCGGGGCGTTCGCCGTATCGCTGGCGGAGGGGCACACTCCGCTGGTTCCGCTGGCGGAGCGGATTCACGCCAAACTCGACTACCTGATGCCCACCCTGTCCTTCAAGGACCGGGGCGCGGTGATGCTCGTGGAACTCGCCCGGCGCCTCGCCCCGGAGCGGGTCGTGGCGGACAGCAGCGGCAACGCCGGAACGTCGGTGGCCGCGTACTGCGCGCGGGCCGGGCTGGAGTGCGAAGTCTTCGTACCCGAGGGCACGTCGGAGAAGAAAACGGCACAGATGCGGGCGCACGGGGCGGCCGTCCGCGTGATCCCGGGCGGTCGTGAGGCCGCGGCGCAGGCTGCCCGTACGGCCGCGGACGCGCCCGGGGTCTTCTACGCGAGCCACGTGTTCAACCCGTACTTCCTGCACGGGACCAAGACGTACGTGTACGAGGTGTGGGAGGAACTGGGCGGCCGGCTCCCGGAGGCGCTGGTGGTCCCCGTCGGCAACGGCACCCTGCTGCTCGGGGCCGCGCTGGCCGTGGAGGAACTGGCCCGGCGCGGGGTCAGGCCGCCGGCCCTGATCGCGGTCCAGTCGCAGGCGGTGGCCCCGCTGGCCCGCGCCTTCGCGGCGGGCGCCGAGGACGCCGAACCGGTGGAGCAGCTGCCGACCCTCGCCGAGGGCATCGCCATCCCGGCACCTCCCCGCGCCCGCCAGATCCTGGCCGCGGTCCGCAAGTCCGGCGGCACCTTCCTGACCGTCCCCGACGACCGGCTGCGCGAGGCCCAGCGGGACCTGGCCCGCCGTGGCCTCTTCGTCGAGCCGACGGCGGCGGCCTGCTGGGCCGCGGTGGGCCCCTCGGCTCCCGACGACCCCCTCCGGGGCCGCACGGCAGTCCTCCCCCTCTGCGGCGCGGGCACCAAAGCCGACCCGGCCCCCTGACCAGCCCCACCAGCACCTGTTTCAGCCCCGCCGGCGTTTGAGGCGCGGGGTCCGGGGCAGCGCCCCGGCAACGGCGCCGCACGCACCCACGCACCGCCCAAGGCACCGGCCCCGGACCCGCCCGCCACCGCGCCACCGCCCACCTACATGTCGGAAATCCGCGAGCCCGACCCCGCCCGGTCTGGTGAACTGGCCCCATGACCAACCACGTTGATCTCGCCGCCAAGGCCACCGCGTTCGCGGCCCTGCACACCCCCACCACCCCCCTCGCCCTCGCCAACGCCTGGGACGTCGCCGGCGCCCGCATCGTCGAGGCCACCGGTGCCCCCGCCATCGCCACCACCAGCGCCGGCGTCGCCTGGTCCCTCGGGTCCCCGGACGGCGACGCCCTCGCCCGCGACCGGGCCCTCGACCTCGTCGCCCGCGTGGTCTGCGCCGTCTCCGTCCCCGTCACCGCCGACATCGAGGGCGGCTTCGGCGCCGACCCGGCCGCCGTGGGCGAGACCGTCACCGGGGTCCTCGCCGCCGGGGCGGTCGGCATCAACATCGAGGACGGCCACCGCGACCCCGCCGAGCAGATCGAGCGCCTGGCCGCGGCCCGCGCCGCGGCCGACGCCGCCGGGGTGCCGCTCTACATCAACGCCCGCGTCGACACCTACCTCCGCGGCTTCGGCGAGAGCGCCACCCGCCTGGACGACACCCTCGCCCGCGCCGCCGCCTACCTCCGCGCGGGTGCCACCGGCATCTTCGTGCCCGGCGTCCTCGACCCGGACACCGTCGCCGAGCTGGCCAAGGGCATCGACGCCCCCCTGAACATCCTGCTCGGCCCCGGCGCCCCGACCGTGGCGGCCTTCGGCGCCCTCGGCGTGTCCCGCGTGAGCCTCGGCTCCTGGGTCGCCGAAGCCGCGTACGCCGTGGTCCGCCGCGCCGCCGAGGAGCTGATCTCCGACGGCACCTACGGGGCGCTCGCGCACGCGCTCCCGTACGGCGAGCTGAACAGCCTGCTCAAGGGCTGAGATACCCGGAAGCCCTGGTCGCCCTCGCCGAGACCTCGGTGCCGTCCGGCCTCGCCGCGCTGCTGGTGGCGGCGGTGCCGATGTGGGTGGTGGTACTCCGGGCGAGCACCGGCGACCGGCCCCCGCGGCGCACCCTGGCCGGGGTGCTGGTGGGCCTCGCCGGGCTCGCGGTCCTGACCGGCCCCGGGCTCAGCGGGGCGGTGCGGCTGTCGGGGGTGCTGCTGGTGGTGGCGGGTTCGCTGTCGTGGTCGCTGGGCTCGTTCTCGGCGGCGAGGCTGAAGCTGCCGGCCAACCCCTTCACGGGCAGCGCCTACCAGATGCTCGTGGGCGGGGGCGCCGCCGTGGTCGTCGGCCTGTTGCGCGGCGAGCAGCGCGCTCTGGACCCGGCGGCGTTCTCCACCGCGTCCTGGCTGGCCCTGGGCTATCTGGTCCTGATCGGCTCGCTCGTCGGGTTCACGGCGTACGTGTGGCTGCTCCAGGCCGCGCCGTTGTCGCTGGTGTCCACGTACGCGTACGTCAATCCGGTCGTCGCCGTCGCGCTCGGCGCGCTGATCCTCGACGAAGCCCTGACCTGGCCGATCCTGGTGGGCGGCGGGATCGTGGTCGCGGCGGTGGGCGTGATCGTCAGTACGGAGCGCGGCAAGAAGCAGGGCGGGGCCCGCTCGACCGGATGCGCTCGGCCGGGCTGCGCACAGCCGGGAGGGCGCACCACCGCAAGGTCGCACCAACGGGAGGTCGGTCAGCCGGGAGGTCGCACAGCCGGGAGGCCGCTCAGCCCCGCGCGGCCTTCTCGTAGAGGGCCTTCGCGTGCTCGTCGAACAGCGCGGCCGTGGAGTCCACGTCCGTGTCCCCGCCGCTCAGCACCCCGATGAGCCGACCGGCACGGTCCGGTCCGCCCCGGTCGGCGATCCAGGGACTGCCGCTGGTCCCCGTCCAGAACCCGGCGCAGCTCATGTAGAGCATGTCGGGGTCGTCCTCGTCGTGGCGGGTCTGCGTCGTGCAGGAGACGGGCTTGTTCTGCGGATTGTGCTCGGACTCCGGGTAGCCGACGACGGTCACGTCCCGCTCGTACCCCGAGGTCCATTCGGGCTTCGGGGCCTCGGCGCCACCACCCACCGCCTCCTGGACGCTGCGTCCGCCCTCGTCCGGCTCGATGGTCAGGAAGGCGAAGTCGGCGGTGTCCTCGCCCCACTTCGACCAGCGGTCGTCCACGTGGATCGACTTCACCTTCCACACCCCCAGCGGCTGGGTGCCGGCGCCCTCGCCGGAGAAGGCCGGGGCGAAGGAGAGCTCGCCGATCGCCAGGCCGTCGTGGGCCACCTCGCCGGCCCGGCCGTCCTCGCCCGCGGGGGCCACGCAGTGCGCGGCGGTGGCGACGACGTTGCCCTCGGGGCTGTCGACGACGCTCGCCGTGCACCAGTGCTCGCCGCCCGCCATGAGTACTCCGACGGCGGGGAAGGGGAGCACCGGCCGTTCGCCGGGCGCCTCGATGAAGGCAACGGCGCACAGCGCCGCGATCGAGACGGCGGCGGCCGCCGATGCCCCCTTCACCACCGTGCTCATCGCACGCCGGCGTCGGGTGTCGGTCCCTTCATCACCTTGCTGATCCACTCCAGGGAGCCCTCCCTCATGCCGCGCACGTACGACTTTCCGTTGTGCTCACCATCCTGGATCACCTCCAGCGAGGTGTGCACGGGGCCCTTGCCGAAGTCGTTCATGAACTTCTCGGCCTTGTCGCGGCCGCTCTCCGCGGTACCGATCTGGAAGTTGATGTAGACGTCCGGACCGCCCGCGGCGATCAGCTTCGCGGCGAGCCTCTCCGGGTTGTCCGCGTCCATGGCCTGCGTGTTTCCCTGCCACAGCGGGGAGTCGGGGACGATGTCGACCCCGCTCGCGATGGCCGCCTTGAACCGGTCGGGGTGCTTCAGGACGTGCTTGAAGGCACCGAATCCGCCCGCCGAGGAGCCCATGAAGGCCCACCCGTCGCGTGAGGTGAAGGTCCGGAAATTGGCCTTCGTGAAATCCGGGACGTCTTCGACCATCCAGGTGCCCATCCTGGGCTGGCCGGGGATGTCCGAGGCATCGAAGTGGTGCTTGGTGTCGGCGTTGTGCACCGGCATGATCAGGATGAAGGGCAGGCTCGTACCGGCCTTGGCCCCGTCGCTCACGGCCTTCTGGAGGCCGAGGCCCGGACCCGTACCCCAGTAGTTGGTGGGGTAGCCGCGGCCACCGGGCAGGGAGATCAGGACCGGGAAACCGCTCCTGGCGTACCTCGGATCGTCGTACTCCTTGGGCACCCACACCCACACGTCACCCGTGAAGCCGGACTTCTTCCCGGTGAGCGTGGTCCGGCCGATCTGGGTGCCGTCCGGCATCCGGAAGGTACGGACGAACGAGGCCTTCGGCCCGGTCGGCATCAGCACCTCGGGCGGCACGTCGGCGGCGGCGACGGCCTTCTCCTGGACCTTTCCGAAGGAGACCGGATCCCCTATGTCCGAGAAGAGGCCGAACTTGTACGCTGCCGCTCCGCCTCCGGCGAGGGTGAGCGCGAGGCCGCCGCTGATGAGAGTCATGCGCAGGCGGTGGGGGCGACGGCCGCCCTGGGTCATGGGGTTGCCGTCGCCTTGCTGGTCATGCTGCACGGTTTTTGTCCCGTTCCTTCTCCGGCGCTCACCGAGGAGCGCGGGTCGGACCGATCGGTCCCCCTTACACCCTTTACAGAGGTATGAACGACGGGATGGGTTGCCTGGGACGGGCGGGACGTGGCGAGCACCACGCGGAGGGGCCAAGCCCCGCCGACTCCGGTCAGGCGGCCTCGGTCAGCCGGCGTCGGGCTTCGGTCCCTTGAGGACCTTGCTGACCCACTCCAGGGAGCCTTCCTTCATGCCCCGGACGTAGTGCCAGCCGTTGTGTTCGCCGTTCTGGATGTCGCGGATGGTCATCTTGACGGGCCCCTTGCCGTACTGCTGCTGGAACTTCGTC
The DNA here is from genome assembly GCF_044761485.1 of Streptomyces sp. NPDC097617. Lineage (NCBI taxonomy): Bacteria > Bacillati > Actinomycetota > Actinomycetes > Kitasatosporales > Streptomycetaceae > Streptomyces > Streptomyces sp. NPDC097617. Next base: position 80,697 of record NZ_JBIWCL010000008.1, on the reverse strand, counting down.
ATCCGCTCCTTCCCGCTCTCCTTCGTGCCGATCTGGAAGTTGATGTAGACCTCGGGACCCTTGGTGTCGATCAGCTTCTGGGCGAGCTTCTCCGGGTTGTTCGCGTCCATCTCCGCCTGGTGGCCCTTCCACAGCGGGGAGTCCGGAACGATCTCGCCACCGCTGGCGATCACGGCCTTGAACCGGTCCGGGTGCTGCAGGACGGTCTTCATGCCGACGAAGGCGCCGGAGGAGGAGCCCATGAAGGCCCAGCCGTCGCGGGACTTGTACGTACGGAAGTTGGCCTTGGCGAAGTCCGGGACGTCCTCGGCGATCCAGGTGCCCATCTTGGCCTGGCCGGGGATGTCGGAGCCGTCGTAGTAGTACTTGGCGTCCGGGTTGAGCACCGGCATGATCACGATGAACGGCAGGCTGGTGCCGGCCTTGACGCCTTCGGTGACGGCCTTCTGCAGGCCGAGGCTGCGGTCGGCCCAGTAGTTCTCGGGGAAGCCGTTGCCGCCGGGGAGGGCGATGAGGACCGGGAAGCCGCTCTTGGCGTACTTCGGGTCGTCGTACTCCTTGGGCGCCCACACCCAGACGTCGCCCTCGAAACCGGACTTCGCGCCCGCGAGGCGGGTCTTGGCGATGATCGTGCCGTCGTCGAGCTTGGTGGTCTGCTTGAAACCGGACTTGGGGCCGGTCGGCATGAGCACGTCCGGGTCGCCGGAGGGCTTGGCCTCGACCGCGGGGGCGGTCGGTTCCGTTTTTCCCGCAGCCGGGGGCGGGGCGTTCTTGCCGAAGCTGACGGCCTCGCCGTTGCCGGAGAACCAGTCGAGCTTCCAGGCCGCGAACCCGCCGCCGAGCAGGAGCGCGAGAGCGACCGTCGCGCTGATCCATATTCGGCGCCGGGAGCGCCGCGGCTGCGTCTCGGTTCCGGGGCCGGACTGCTGGTACTGGTAGGGCGGAGGCTGCTGCGGCGGTCCCGGGTACCCGGGGAAGTCCTGACGGTGATCGTGCTGAGGGCTCTGCTGATGGCCCTGGTGAGGGCTCTGCTCCTGCCCGGGGGGCGGGTACTCCGGGTACGACGGCCGGTCATCGGGCCGCGGGCGCTGCGGGTACTCGTGCACGAACTTCGCTCCGAACGGTCATGACTGCCCCCGAGGGCAGAACGGCTGGACATCCCCTAGTTCTGATGCGCGAACCCCCCCGCACAGTTCCAAAACAGAGCAAAGTCCTGCCGGAGAACACGGCGGGCGGCCGGCCTCAGCGCTGGGCGTCGAGTACCTCCGCACACCGCCCGAGCAGCTCGATGAGCAACTCCCGCTCCTCGCCGGTGAATGCCGCGGCGAGCGCACGTTCCACCCGTACGGCTCCGGCGTCCGCCAGCTCCATCACCGTACGGCCCTCGTCCGTGAGCCGGATCTCCAGCACGTTGCGGTGCCATTCGTGCGGGGTCCGCTCGATGAGCCCGCGCTCCTGGAGGTTCTTCAGCACGGTGTTCATGGTCGGCGGCGTCACTCCGCACAACCGCGCGAGCGCGGCGGCCGAGATACCGGGCTTCTCGGCGAGCCAGAGCAGGGCGGCGTACTGCGGAACCGTTACTGCGGCCGGCTTGCACGCCGCGTTCTTCGCCGCGAGAAGCGCCTGCTCGGCGCGCTTGAGGTGAGAGCCGATGCGCTCCTCGGGGGCCATGGAGGTCATGCCCGCATCTTACGGCCACCCTTGCATGCATTAGAGCTCTCACATACATTCGCCCTCACCGATTCAATAGAGGACACCGATGAAGATGAAGTCATCCCTCCCCACCGCCCTCCCCGCCGTCCTCCCCGCCGTCCTGACCCTGGCCGCGACCCTCACCCTCGGAGCGGCCCCGGCCCCGGACTCCACCCATGCGCAGCCGCATCCCGGCTCCCCGCACATATCCACGGCCTTCTCCCTACCCGGCGGCAAGGTCTACCCGGAGGGCATCGCCGCCGACCCCCGCACGCGCACGGTCTACGTCGGCTCGTACGCGGACGGCACGGTGTACCGGGCCCGCCCCGGCCGCCCCGAGGCGGAGGTGTTCCTGCCCGCCGGCACCGACGGCCGCCGCACGGCGAACGGCCTGCGGGTCGACGCCCTCGGCCGCCTCTGGGTCACCGACTCCACCACCGGCGTGGCGGTCTACGACACCGCCGACGGGTCGCGCCTCGCCCACTTCGAGGTGGCGCGGGGCGCCGGAGCCCCCGCCCACTTCATCAACGACCTGACGATCACCCCGGACGGGACCGCGTACCTCACGGACAGCGTCCGCGCCGTGATCTACCGCGTGACCCCGGAGCAGCTGGCCGCCGGCGGCGGCGCGCTGACCGAGACCTACGACCTCACCCCGGCCCTGCGCCCGCGGCCGGCGGGCAGCTTCAGCCTCAACGGCATCGTCTCCGACCGGGCGGGCCGCTACCTCCTCACCGTCGACATGACGGCGGGCGACCTCTACCGCGTGGACCTGCGCACCGGCGCGATCCGCCGGGTCGCCCTCACCGGCGGCGCCGACCTGAAGGCCGCCGACGGCCTCGACCTCGCCCCCGACGGCACCCTGCGCGTCGCGCACAACACCACCAACACGCTGACCCGCTGGCAGGTCGGCGCGAACGGCACCCGCGCCCGGCTGACCCGTACGATCACGGACCCGTCGCTGCAGATCCCCACCACCCTGGCGCACACCCCCGGCCGCACGCTGGTGGTCCGCTCCCAGTTCGACAAGGGCGGCCCCATGTCCCCGGACTCGGGCACCCCCACCACCTTCACGATCGCCGCGGTCCGCGGCTTCTGAACGCGCCCGCAGGACCGGCGGGGCGACTTCGGCCCCGAGCCGGTCCCGCGCCGGCGCCCGCGTGCGTACGCGTACCTTCGAACGCGTTCAGGCAGGCCGGGTCGAGCCGCTCACGGCATGTCGGCCGGCCCGCGCGTCGGTGACCGCGAAGGGCACCATGGGCAGCAGCAGGACCGGCGCGGCCCACAGCGGAAACGTGAAGACCACACCGTCGCCGGCCAGCCACCGGGTGAGGATCACCACGGGCAGGCCGACGGCGAGCTCGAGCAGCCACCGCCGGTGCAGCCGCATCTCTCCGCGCCGCAGCTCCCAGGCGACCGTCGCCGCGCCGAGGACCACCACGAAGGCGAGATGGCCGGGGGTCACGGCCAGCCGGGTGGTCCACCGCACCAGGCAGCCCAAGAGCGACAGCCAGCCGAGCATGTAGCAGGCCATGGCCAGCGTGCGCACCGCCCGCCGCGCGAACGGGGCGCGCTCGCGCGCCCAGGCCGCGGCGAAGGCCCGTACGTCCGGGCCGACGACGTCCTGCGCGCTGCGGCCGGCGGCCTGCGCGTCCTCCAGGTGCGCGGAGAGCTCGTCGAGCATCTCCCGCATGACCGCGTCGTCGACCCCGCGGTACTCCCAGTTGCTGCGGCAGGCCGCGAGTATCTGCTCGTTCGTCATGGTGCGTGTTCCCCCGTGGAGTGCGTACCGGCGTCCAGGATCCGACCCACCGACCCGGCGAAGGCCCCCCAGCCGGCCCGCCCGCCCCTCAGCTCGGCGTCCCCCGCCCCGGTCAGCCGGTAGTACTTGCGCGGGGCGCCACCACTGGGCGACGCGGCACGGTACGAGGACACGAGCCCCGCCCGCTCCATCCGCGCGAGCAGCGGATAGATGCTGCCGTCACTGACGAGTTCGAGCCCGCTGTCGGCGAGCGCCTGCGCGAACTCGAATCCGTACCGCGGCCGTTCGGCGATGAGGGACAGCAGACACAGATCGAGCACTCCCCGCAGAAGCTGACTGCGCCGCTGGTCACCGGCCGCAACCGGCTCCTTTGTCATGCGGCACAAGATAGTCCCCAACCCTCTTGCACCACAAGACAATCACCCCGAATCGCACGGGAACGCGGCCTCGCATCAAGGCGACAGACGGCCCCTCGCGTGCGGGAAGCCACAGCGAGCGGCGCCGGCGGGTCGACCCGCCGACATCGGTGTGACCTGAGTCACACATAAAGCCCTCCATGCCGCCAACCCCTCAACTCCACACCCTCTCCCCCCACTCCGATATGCAGCGAGAACGCCACGCAGACATGTGCGCAGCACCACTGCGCACACGGTCGCGCGATTGACGTGCGCCTGCCGGCGAGCCCGCAGGCCACCTCACAGGCTGCTAATTTCCTCCTTGCGAGGCCTCCACGCTCGACCCAAGAGGTCAACTCGCGTCAAAGACAAGACCATTGAGAGTGCGCAGCAACGCTGCGCAGAAAACGGGGGAACCGAGGATGAAAGCGTTCTTCGATCTGCTGGGGAAGGCGATGCAGACGACGGGGACAACACTGCGTCTGTGTCTGCTGATGCTGGTGCCCGCGGCCGCCTACGTCATCAGCCGCCTGCAGTGAGGCCGAGCCCGAGCAAGGAGTCCCCGGTGGAGACCACAGACGCCAAGAGTCCCGCCGCAGCGGTCGTCGACCGACTGTGGCGGGCGTACGCCCCCTATCAACGAGGCCGCGGGACGGACCGCGACCTCACCGCGATGCTCGCGATCCTGCTGCTCGCGGGATTCATCGACTCGGTGGACGACCCGGGGGACGAGCTCGCCAAACGGTGGTCCAGGGCCACGGCGGAGGCACAGACCGGCTACCCGCCGCTGAGGGACCTGAGCGAGGCGCTCCTCCTCGCCGCCAGGCACGAGCGCTTTCCCGCGCGTGCACCGTGGAGCGTGGAGAGCGTGTTCGCCGACAACGGCGAGGCAACGGGCGGTCTGCCGTGGGCAGCGGGATTCCTCGCGGCGCTCCAACACCCCCCGACAGCGGTCGGGGCCGGACTCGAAGAGGTCAGCGGCCTGCTCCTGGAGCGATACGTCGCGGAGAGCGCCGCGCAAACAGGCGAGTACCACACCCCGCGGGCGCTCACCCGCCTGCTCGCGGAATCGCTGTCCCCCCAGGCCGGCGATCGCGTACTGGACCCCGCGTGCGGCACCGGAGGTTTCCTCGTCGCCGCCGCGCAGCACATCGCGAAGCAGGGGCACGCCGGTGACGCCTCGTTCGAGGGCTACGCCATGGACCACCGCAACCCTCACCTGGCCATGCTGAACCTGGCCGTGCACGGAATCGACCGGCCCGTCGTACGAGCCTCCGATCCCGGATCGCTGTTCCGGAGCCCGGGCGACGGCATGGCCGATTTCGTGCTGAGCAATCCGCCGTTCAACCAGCGCGTCCAGGGTCTTGAACACCTCGGCTGGCCCTTCGGGCCACCGCCGGACTCCAATGCGAACTTCGCCTGGCTCCAGCTCGCGTGGACCCGGCTCAGCGAAAAGGGCAAGGCGGCCCTGATCATGCCGTCGGGCGCCGCCTCCACACGCGGTCGCGAGGCCGAGATCCGCAGGAGGATGCTGATCGCGGGCGCAGTCCTCGCCGTCGTCGCACTACCGGCCGATCTCTTCGCCCACACGGCCGTCCCCGTGCACCTGTGGCTGCTCGCCCGCGACAAGACCCGCCACGTGCCCGTCGGCGAATCCGATTCCGTCCTCTTCATCGACGCGAGTCAGCTGGGTACGCAGGCCCCGCGCCAGGCGCGCGTACTCGGCCCGGCCGACGGAGAACGCATCAGCAGCCGGTTTCACGCATGGTTGCGTTCTCCTCGTACGACACCGGACGAACCCGGCTTCTCCTGCTCGGTCCCGTACGCAGAGATCCTGGAGAACGACGGCTGCCCCCTGGACCCCCGGATGTACGTGGTGCCGTCACGGGAACGCCCGCCCGCCGCACTGGACACGCGTCGCCTGCTCGACGAGCTGACCGAACGGGCCGGGTCGACAGCCGGAGCGACTGCCCGCCTGCACAAGAGCTTCGACCGGAGCGAGCGGGTGGCCCGCAATGAGACCGAGGTCCCGCGTGTGCCACTCCGGCGCATCGTGGAGGGCACCGCGGAGGGGGCGTTCGAGGCACCGGCTCCGGGCCTGCTCCTCGCGGGACCGTCGGGGAGCCTGATCCGCGCCGACCACTACGTCGACGCCTACGGCGTCCCCGTCGTGATGCCCAGAGACCTGACGGGAAACGGCTTCAGCACGGCCGGCATCCGGTACATCAGCGAGCGGCAGGCCTCGCAGCTGGAACGCTTCCGCCTCCAACCGGGCGATGTCGTCCTCGCGCGCCGCGGGGAGCTGGGGCGAGCCGCCGTCGTCCGTGAGGAACAGCGCGGCTGGCTGTGCGGCACCGGGTGCTTCGTGCTGCGTCCCCCCGCCGGACTCGACGCCGACTACTTCGCCGCGTACCTACGAGGTCCGGAGGCACGGACATGGCTGGAGAACCACTCCACCGGGAGCATGAAGATGAAGACCATCTCCCTCGGCGTACTCGGCGACCTGCCCGTCGTACTGCCCGACCTCGCCACACAGCGGGCGGTCGCCGACACGATGACGCAGCTGGACGAACACGAGCGCCTGCTGCACGAGCAGCTCGACCTGACGCGACGCATCCGCCACGGCGCGCTGGACGGAGGCATCATCCCTCCGCCGTAACCGCTCCCGGGCGCCGTCGGGGCGTGAACCGCCTCGACGAGGTATCCAAGCGCCGGAGCCGGGCTGGATGCGGCACGGCGAGTCGGCGAAAATCCTGGGGCGAGATCGTTCGGCTCTTCACGTTCAGCCGCGGGCGCTACCGTGAAGCCATGACCGCACTGCCCGACTGGATGCGCCCGCCGCGCGCGGAAGGCTGGTTCGCGGAGGACCTGGACCGTCTCCCCGAGGCGCCCCGCCACACCGAGCTCATCGACGGAGCCCTCGTCTTCATGATGTCGCCCCAGAGGTGGTGGCACGGCCACCTCGTCACCATGCTCACCGTCGCCCTCATGGATCAGGTACCGGGCGATGCCAGAATCGGCCGCGCGATGACCATCAAACTCGACCCGCGCAACCGCCCCGAACCTGATCTCCTGGTGACCACGGCCCCGTACGACGACGACCGCACCTGGTTCGCACCGGATGAGGTCCGACTCGTCATCGAGGTCGTCTCCCCCGAGTCCGCCCATCGCGATCGCACGGTAAAGCTCCGCAAATACGCGGAGGCCGGCATCCCGCACTGCTGGTGCATCGAGGACGAGGACGGGGCACCCGTCGTCCACGTCTACGAGCTCGACGAACCCACCGGCGCCTACGCTCCCGCAGGCATCTTCCGGGGCACCCTCCAACGCCCCGTGCCCTTCGAGGTCAGCCTGGACCTCGACAAGCTCACACCGCCCCGAAGCAGCTGAAAAGCCAGCTCCACGTGAGCACGGGAAGGCAGAAGGGGTCGGACTCGCGGGAGTCCGACCCCTTCTGAACTGCACGTTTCGACGAACTGTCTCAGACACGGTGAGGCAACGACCACACGTTGAAGCGGAACGTCGAGCACAGGGCTACTACCTGCGAAAACGTCGAGTTCGAGGGCGCCGTCCCAGCGCGGGAGGAACATGTGGCGCCACCCGTACCGCGTCAGCGGTCAGTAGCGGTACCGAGCCGCGAGAATGATGACTTCCTGGTCCGTCACCAGGTAGACGAGGCGGCGTCAGAAATCCCGGCACGGGAACAGCGAAGGGCCGACTCCCGCTGCCGCTTCCAGCCGTCGATGCGAGTTCCACGCAAGCGGCAGCCGAGTCCACGCGGGAAGCGTAGTAGAGAAAGCGGCAGAGATGCCCTGTATGGGAAGAGAGGCGCCTCGCGACCGACGCCAAGCAGAGCCGCCCGGAGGGCGGACAGCGGAAAGCTGGTGGACGGCTGCGACGGCCGGAGTCCGCACCTTCGAGGAGTCTCGATGACGTCCAGAGGCACTCCAGTCCGGCAAGCGCCGCTGAAGCGGATCAGGCGATGTCTGGCGATTGCCTGACAGACGAGGTTTGGGTCCGGTAGATCTGTGCAAGTGACTGACTCCGCGTCCCACAATGACGGCGAGCCCACCTCCCTGCGTGAAAAGGTCAAGGGCTGGGTCGAGAAGGGTAAGGGCTGGGCCGAGGAGCACCCGAGGACGATCCACTGCGTCAAAGCCGCAGGCGCGGTTGCAGGCGTGATCGCCGTCGCGGTCCTCGCGCAGAGCGGCAGGACTGAGGACGAAGACGAGATCTCCAGCCGCGCCGAGGCCTCCGCGAACGCTGGGGATGACTCGAAGAGCGAGGGCGCTGAGAGCACTGACTCGGCGGAGGAGAGCGAGAAGCGGAACTCGCCCGGCAAGCACAACGTCGCCCCGCACAAGAGGCGGCTGAAGGGCGGCCGTGAGATCGACGTATCGGGTTACGAGCGGGGCGGCTCCTCGGAAGACGAGGACGAGGACGAAGACCCCGGCGAAGCCGCAGCCTGAACATCGCTCGTTTCTGTGCGGTGCCGGCGGAGGCCCTGCGGAGCGGTCGCGCCGCTGCTGACCTGCTGAGATGTGCGCGCTGACCGCGTGAGCGCCAGGCCCTCGCCGACCTCGGAACCGTGGCAGAATCCGAGCTGCTAAGACGTGGCGGCCGGGGAAACCAGATCCAAGGGGTCATACCCCACCCCTTCCCCCCGTTCCGTCGCCGCCTCTACCATCCCGCTCATGATCAAGCTGACGTGGGCACTGGTCGCCGAGCACGTAGACGAGTGGACTGGGGACGACATCGTGCAGGGCGCGGCCGTCCTCGAAGCCCGGGTGGGGGCTGCGGTCGACGCGAGCGGTATGAAGCCGGAGACCGTGCAGAACTGGCGAACAGACTTCCTCACGCCCGTGGTTGAATCTCTGCGCACCGAGGGGACGGCCGCTCTCGCGCGGGGCGAATCATGGAGCAAGGCGGCCGGGCCGTTCCTCGCCTGCGCATCCTCAGCCAGCTGAGCGCCATCCGCCTCGTCAGGGCGGACTGGCTGCTTCATCAGGCACGCCCTCGCTCCTCCTCCGCCCTCACCACCATTGCGAACGACGTACACACACGCCGGAAGCCCCTGTGGCCACTGTGCCCCGTGTGCCCCATGCACTCGATGTCCACCGCGGCCCCGTCCTCCGACGGCCTCGCCGTCCACAGGCAGTGGAGACACTCGGCCTCGAACGTCACGTCGGTGTCCGGGTGTTGAGTGATCCGGTGCGTCACGTATCGCAGCACAGCGCGGGCCATCACTCGTCTCCGTGTGTGTCGCGTAGGTGCTCCCGCAGGGTCACGTTCGTATCGGAGACCTTGGAGTAGTCCCCGACCGATCCCGCGTTGACCCGCTGGACTGCGAGGCCCAGGCATTCCCGACAGCCCGGGGCCGGTTCCGGTCGTGCCGGCGGTAGGGACAAGTGCACCGGGCCTGACATGACCGTCTGTTCTCCGCTCACCTCGTACGCCTCCCCGCGTCTCATCGAGGAGAACATCGTCAGCCGCTGAGCAGGGGCGGAGCTAGGGCATTTCCCGTTCGCGCAAGAACCCGTCCCGGATGCCCTCGACCAGGTCACGCATTTCGTCCCCGGCAAGGGACACGGTGGTGAACCGGTCGAACTTGTCGACGTACAGCGAGACGTCCCGCGGGTCGGTCACGACCATTTCCGCGTGCGTGGTCTCAACGGTCACCACCCGGTCGTCCCGGATGACGAAGGAGTGGCCGGGAACGTCTCGCTGCGGGGTATCGAGGGCGACCACGCGCACGTCCACGTGGGGCAGGCGAGACACGGACACGATGCGGTCCAACTGCCCCGCCATCATCGCTGCGGGGAGCAGACGCCAGCGCAGGACAGGTTCCGTGATGACGAAGCGCAGGCTCTTCCCCGCGTCGTAGAGAACTCGTTGGCGTTCGATCCGGGCCGAGACCGTACGGGAGAGCTGTTCATCCGTGAGCCCCTTCGGTTCCAGCACCGCCCGGATGTACTCCGGTGTCTGGAGCAGGCCGGGAACCAGGGACGGTTGGAAGAGACGCAGGAGCGTCATGGAGGACTCAAGCGCCCTGATCTGCTCCTGCTTCTTGTGGTATCCCATGCGCCGGAAGAGACGCCATGCAGTCGCCTCTGTGGCCTGTGCGCGGGCTACAGCGAGGTACTCGGCCTTGATCTCCGGTGACACACCCAGGGCCGTGAGGATGCGCTCTACGTCTGCCGTTGCGACAGCCACCCGGCCGTTCTCGATCTTCGACAGCTTGGCCGTCGACATGACGGCACCACGGGCCACGGCCTTGGCTTCCTTTCCGGATGCCTGCCGCAGGGCCCGCAGTGCCGCGCCGAGTTCTGTCCGGTTCACTCCCCGTACTTTGCCCACCACTCGGCGAACGGAACGGACAGCGTCAGAGCTGTACTCCGGTGGGCGGCGTACGGAGACTCTTCGGGGATGAGGAACTCTCTCGGGGCGGCGAAGAACGTCGGGCCGGTGAAGGCGCCGTTGTCGTCGTAGTTGAGGACGACCGGCTCGCGGCCGTCGAAGAGCCAGAAGTCCGGTACACCGGCCAAGGGGTTCTCTCGGTCGGTGACGTCGAGGATGTGGAACTCCTCGCCTGCACTCATGTTCGTCAGGTAACCCCAGCTCAGTTCGTAGCGGAGGTACGGCGTGAGTGGGCGGGACAGGACGTGAACGCGCACCATGCGCTTCCCGCTCTCCGTCGCCTTGCCCACGGTCTCCAGCCAGCCCGCGTTGTAGTCCTCGGGCTTGGGCTCCCCTGCAAGGAAGGAGCGGAAAGCTGCGGGGTTCCCAGAGTTGCTGTAGTCGTCGAGGGTCTCCAGCCGGAACGCCTCCTCCCGGAAGGTGGAGAAGCGGGCAGCCAGGTCGTTAGATGCGCTGATCACGGATTGCCTTCCGGATGAGGTCCATGGGGATTTCCACCAGGGCTTCGCCCTCCGGTACGTCGAGGCCGTGGCCGGTCGGCACGCCTCCCTGCACGATCAGGGTTCCCCTGTCGGTCGCGTACAGGGTGGGACAGTCCCCGTTCTCACAGGTCGTGGCCAGCTTCGTCAGCCTCATACGGTGCCCCCTCGTTCCCGTGCTCCGGTGTCCCGTTCATCGTTCCCAGCCGCCAGCGTTTCCCACAAGGGGTTCGAGTTTCCGGAACGGGAAACCGCTCCCCCGCCCCTCACCTCGCGTCACCCACGCGAGCGGACTCCTCTTCTCACGCTGAAAGCCCAGGTCATCACCGACCCAACCCCCTCCGCAGGGTCAGCACCAAGTCAGCACACGACCCGGAAACGGCGTGAATCCGCAGGAGAAAACAGGAAGGGGCCAGACCCGAAGATCTGGCCCCTGACCTGGGGTTTCCTACTCTGACCAGCCACTTCAGCCGATCAAGGAATCAGGCACTACACGTTGAAGCGGAACTCCACCACGTCGCCGTCCTGCATGACGTAGTCCTTGCCCTCCATGCGGGCCTTGCCCTTGGCGCGGGCCTCGGCGACCGAGCCGCAGGCGACCAGGTCCGCGAACGAAATGACCTCGGCCTTGATGAAGCCGCGCTGGAAGTCGGTGTGGATCACGCCGGCCGCCTCGGGGGCCGTCGCGCCCTGCTTGATGGTCCAGGCGCGGGTTTCCTTCGGGCCGGCCGTCAGGTAGGTCTGCAGGCCGAGGGTGGCGAAGCCGACACGGCCGAGGGTGGCCATGCCGGGCTCCTCCTGGCCGACCGACTGGAGGAGTTCGAGCGACTCGTCGTCGTCGAGCTCGATGAGCTCCGCCTCCAGCTTGGCGTTGAGGAAGATCGCCTCGGCCGGGGCGACGAGGGCGCTCTGCTCGGCCTTGAAGGCGTCGTCCGTCAGCTCGTCCTCGTCCACGTTGAAGACGTAGAGGAAGGGCTTCGTGGTGAGCAGGTGGAGCTCGTGGAGGAGGTCGCCCCGCTCCGTGCCCTTGGTGATGCCCTTCGAGAAGAGGGTGTCGCCCGCTTCGAGGATCTTCTTGGCCTCGACGACGGCCGCGAGGACCGCGACCTTCTCCTTCTGGAGGCGGGACTCCTTCGTCAGGCGCGGTTCGGCCTTCTCGATCGACTGGAGGTCGGCGAGGATCAGCTCGGTGTTGATCGTCTCGATGTCGTCCTTGGGCGAGACCTTGCCGTCGACGTGGACGACGTTCTCGTCCTTGAAGGCGCGGATGACCTGGCAGATCGCGTCCGACTCGCGGATGTTCGCGAGGAACTTGTTGCCGAGGCCCTCGCCCTCCGAGGCGCCGCGCACGATGCCCGCGATGTCGACGAAGTCGACCGTCGCCGGGAGGACGCGCTGCGATCCGAAGATGCCCGCGAGGACGGCCAGGCGCTGGTCCGGGACGCCGACGACGCCGACGTTCGGCTCGATGGTGGCGAACGGGTAGTTGGCCGCCAGCACGTCGTTCTTGGTCAGGGCGTTGAACAGGGTCGACTTGCCGACATTCGGCAGGCCGACGATTCCGATCGTGAGCGACACGTTGGCGACTTCCCGTAGCTGGAGGGGGCGGCGGCCCGGGGGTGGGCCACCGGACAGTTTACTTTCCGATGAGTGGCACTCGTTGTACGCGTGTCCCCACACCGATACCGCGCTCGCCCCGCCTAGCTTGGTCGTGTGGAGCAACACAGGACGCGATCGGCCCCTCACCCGCAGCGACCCCCGGCCCAGCGCGGGGGACCGCGGGCCACAGCGGTGCCCGCCCAGGCGGCCGGCGGCGGATCTCGGCGGTCCCCGCTCGCGCGGCGGATGCCCCGGCCCCGGTTGACCGGGCTCGGCGGCGGGCTGTTCGCGTGCGCCGCCATGGTGCTGGTGGCCGGGATCAGCTGGCTGCTCTTCGGCTCCTCGCTCTTCGTCTACGGGCTGCTCTTCCTGCCCGTAGCGGCCGCGACCGCGCTCTGGGTGCGGCCCGCCGACCTGATCACCGCGCCGATCGGGGTCCCCATCGCCTTCGCCGCCGGAGTGTGGCCCATCTCGGGCGGCTCCGGCGGCCTCGGCGGGCAGCTGATGGGGCTGGTGTCCGCACTGTCGCTGCACGCGGGCTGGCTCTACGCCGGGACGCTGGTCGCCGCGCTGATCGCCGTCGTGCGCAAGGCCGTGCTCATCGGCAGGCGGCGGATGCCCCGCCGCCTCACCCAGTGAGCACCCGGCCTACCTCTTCGCCGCCGCCCTCGTTGCATTCGTCGCCTTCGCCGCCATCGCCGCTCCCACGATGCCCGCGTTGTTCTGGAGCTTCGCCGGAACGATCTCGGCCCGCACGCCCTCGATCAGCGGCAGGAACTTCTCCGGCTTGCGGCTGACGCCGCCACCGATGATGAAGAGGTCCGGGGAGAACAGCATCTCCACGTGCTGGAGGTAGCGCTGCACACGGTGCGCCCAGCGCTCCCACGTGAGCTCGTGGTCCTCCTTGGCCTTCACCGACGCCCGCGTCTCCGCGTCGTGGCCCCTCAGCTCCAGGTGCCCGAGCTCCGTGTTCGCCACCAGCCGCCCGTCCGTGAACAGGGCGCTCCCGATGCCCGTCCCCAGGGTGAGCAGCAGGACGGTGCCGCCCCGCCCGCGCCCGGCCCCGTACGTCATCTCCGCGACCCCCGCCGCGTCCGCGTCGTTCAGGACCGTGACGGGCAGGCCGCCGAGCTCGCGCGAGAGCAGCGCCGCCGAGTCGACTCCGATCCAGGACTTGTCCATGTTGGCCGCCGTACGGGTAACCCCGCCGGTGACCACACCCGGGAAGGTGACCCCGACCGGACCGTCCCAGTCGAAGGTGCGCACCACCTCGACGACACAGCCGGCCACCCCCTCGGGGGTGGCCGGCTGCGGTGTCAGTACTTTGTGGCGCTCCTGCGCCAGGTCGCCACGTTCCAGGTCCACGGGTGCGCCCTTGATCCCGGACCCGCCGATGTCCACGCCGAAGATCTGCATGGACATACCGTACGAAACGAGTTACTTGTCGGCGACCAGTTCGGCAGCCTCGGCACGCAGGTCGCGGCGGAGTTCCTTCGGCAGCGAGAAGATGATCGACTCCTCGGCGGTCTTGACGATCTCCACGTCCTCGAAGCCGCGCGTCGACAGCCACTCCAGGACCTCTTCGACCAGGACCTCCGGCACCGAGGCGCCCGAGGTGAGGCCGACCGTGGCGACGCCCTCCAGCCAGGCCTCGTCGATCTCGCTGGCGAAGTCGACCAGGTACGCGGCCTTGGCGCCGGCGTCCTTGGCGACCTCGACGAGCCGGATCGAGTTCGAGGAGTTCCTCGAGCCGACCACGATGACCAGGTCCGAGTCGGCGCCCATCACCTTGACCGCCGCCTGGCGGTTCGAGGTGGCGTAGCAGATGTCGTCGCTCGGCGGGGAGACGAGCAGCGGGAACTTCGTCTTGAGCGCGTCGACCGTCTCCATGGTCTCGTCGACCGAGAGGGTGGTCTGGGAGAGCCAGACCACCTTGGACTCGTCGCGGACGGTGACCTTCTCCACGTCGTGCGGGCCGTCGACGATCGTGATGTGCTCGGGGGCCTCGCCGGAGGTGCCGATGACCTCCTCGTGGCCCTCGTGGCCGATGAGGAGGATGTCGAAGTCCTCGTTGGCGTACCGGATGGCTTCCTTGTGCACCTTGGTGACCAGCGGGCAGGTCGCGTCGATCGTCGCGAGCTTGCCGCGCGCCGCCTCCTCGTGCACCACCGGCGCCACACCGTGCGCGGAGAACATCACGATGGAGCCCTCGGGGACCTCCTCCGTCCGCTCGACGAAGATGGCGCCCTTCTTCTCGAGCGTCTGGACGACGTACTTGTTGTGCACGATCTCGTGGCGGACGTAGACCGGCGCACCGTACTGCTCAAGGGCTTTCTCGACGGCGATCACGGCTCGGTCCACGCCCGCGCAGTATCCGCGGGGAGCGGCGAGCAGGACACGGCGGGAAGCGGGAGCGGGGGCGGGAGCAGTCATGTGCTCCATCGTACGGGGGTCTCCAGGAGGCCGGGCGTCGCCCGTACGGCACACACTGGCCCGAAAGCCCGCACCACCCGCACCACCGCCTGCACCCGCCTGCACCCGCCTGCACCCGCCCACAGCCCCGGAGGACGGATGGCTTCCGTTACGGATCCCAGTGCGGCGGCGCCCACGGCGCTGCGGCGAAGCCTCGGCTTCCGGGATCTGGTCGTCTACGGCCTGCTGTTCATCGCCCCGATGGCTCCCGTCGGGGTCTTCGGCACGCTCGACGCCACTTCGCACGGCGCCGTCGCCCTCGTCTACCTCTGCGCGACCGTCGCGATGGCCTTCACGGCCTTCAGCTACGCGCAGATGGTGCGGGTCGCCCCGCAAGCCGGCTCCGTCTTCACATACGCCCGAAAGGGTCTCGGCGAGGGCCCGGGGCTGATCGCCGGGTGGATGGCGATGCTCGACTACCTGCTGATCCCGGCCGTCGCGTACCTCTTCTCGGGGATCGCGATGAACGCGCTGGTCCCGGAGGTCTCCCGGTGGGTGTGGACGGCCCTGGCCGTCGTGATCACCACCCTGCTGAACCTGTGGGGCGTACGGGCGGCCGCGCGGGTGGGTTTCGCCGTGCTGGCCATGGAGATCGTGGTCCTGCTCGTCTTCCTGGTCGCCGCGGTGACCGTACTGGCCCGGGGCGGGGCGCGGCGCGGCTGGCTGTCCCCGCTGACCGGCGACGGCTCGCTCGGCTTCAGTACGGCCGCAGTACTGGGCGCGGTATCGGTGGCGGTCCTGTCCTACCTCGGCTTCGACGCCATCGCCTCCTTCGCCGAGGAGGTGACGGGCGGATCGGAACGGGTGGCGCGGGCGGTGCTGTTCTGCCTGGCGCTCGCCGGGGTGCTGTTCGTCGCGCAGAGCTATCTGGCGGCGCTGCTCATGCCGGTGTCGGCGGCGGAGCTGGCGGTGGATCCGGCGCAGCAGGGCCCGGCCTTCTACAACGCGGTGGAGTCCGCGGTGGGCTCCTGGCTGCACGACCTGGTGGCGGTCAGCAAGGCGATCGGGGCGGCCTTCGCGGCGCTGGCGGGGCAGGCGGCGGCCGGGCGGCTGGTGTTCGCGATGGCCCGGGAGCGGCGGCTGCCGCGGGTGCTGGCCCGGACCTCGGACGGCACCCCGCGGCCCGCCCTGCTGGTGGCGGCGGCCATCACGCTGGTCGCTGCGGTGTGGGCGGCCCGGCGCGACGACGGGCTGGACCACCTGGTGTCGGTCGTGGACGTGGGGGCGCTGGTGGCCTTCACCCTGCTGCACGCCTCGGTGGTGGGCTGGTTCGTGGTCAAGCGGCGCGAGGGGGCGCCGAACTGGTGGAAGCACCTGGTGATGCCCGTGCTGGGCGCGGTGGTGACCGTCGTGGTGATCTTCGAAGCCTCCTGGACGGCGAAACTGGTGGGGGCGGTGTGGCTGGCGGTGGGCTTGGCGGTGCTGTTCGCGCAGCGCGGACGCCGGGACCTGCCCGGCGACACCGGCGCCGGGGCCTGACGCACTGTCGGCGGCGCCGGATAGCCTGCCTGCATGGGTCTGAATACGTCGGCCGAGGCGCCGCTGCCGGTAGGCCAGGTGTCCCGGCTCATCGGGGGCTGGGTCGACCGGCTGGGTCAGGTGTGGGTGGAGGGGCAGATCACGCAGCTCTCGCGGCGGCCGGGAGCGGGGGTGGTCTTCCTGACGCTGCGCGATCCCTCGCACGACATCTCGGTCAGTGTGACCTGCTTCCGCCAGGTCTACGACGAGGTCGCGGACGTGGTCTCCGAGGGCGCCCGGGTGGTCCTGCTGGCCAAGCCGGAGTGGTACGCCCCGCGCGGGCAGCTGTCCCTGCGGGCCACGGAGATACGGCCGGTCGGCATCGGGGAGCTCCTCGCCCGGCTGGAGCGGCTCAAGCGCTCCCTGGCCTCCGAGGGGCTCTTCGCGCTGGACCGCAAGAAACCGCTGCCCTTCCTGCCGCAGCTGATCGGGCTGGTGGTCGGGCGGGCCTCGGCGGCCGAGCGCGATGTCCTGGAGAACGCCCGGCGCCGCTGGCCGGCGGTCCGCTTCGAGGTGCGCAACGTCGCCGTCCAAGGGGTGCACGCGGTGCCCCAGGTGGTCCGGGCGGTCCAGGAGCTCGACGCCATCGACGAGGTCGACGTGATCATCGTGGCGCGCGGCGGCGGCAGCGTGGAGGACCTGCTGCCGTTCTCCGACGAGGAGGTGATCCGGACGGTCGCGGCGGCTCGCACCCCGGTGGTCTCCGCGATCGGCCACGAACCGGACTCCCCGCTGCTGGACCTGGTCGCGGACGTCCGGGCCTCCACGCCCACGGACGCGGCGAAGAAGGTGGTCCCGGACGTCGGCGAGGAGCTGGAGCGGGTACGCCAGCTGCAGGCGCGGGGGCTGCGTGCGGTCACCGGGCTGCTCGACCGGGAGGAGCGGGGCCTCGCGCACGCACTGGGCCGGCCGGTCTTCGTCCACCCGCAACGAATGGTGGAGATCCGCGAGGACGAGCTGGACGCCCTGCTGGCCCGCTCCCGGCGCACGCTGGGGCACCTGCTGGACCGGGCCGACTCGGAACTCGCACACACCCTCGCCCGGGTGGTGGCGCTCTCCCCCGCCGCGACCCTGGAGCGCGGGTACGCCGTACTGCAGCGGGCCGACGGCCACGTGGTGCGCTCGCCGCAGGAGGTGGCGCCGCACGAGGTGCTGCGCGCGCGGGTGGCGGAGGGCACCTTCTCCGTGGAGGTCTCCGCGGACGCCTCCGAGGGGGCCCCTCGGGCAGAAGCCGGAGCGGAGGCCGGGGCAGAGGCTTCGGAGTAGCGACACACGGCCGCAATCACGTGGTCGCACGACACACAGAGGATGGATACGGGAATGACAGAGGCCGGAACGGCGCTGGGGTACGAGCAGGCCCGCGACGAGCTCATCGAGGTCGTCCGCAAGCTGGAGGCCGGCGGGACCTCGCTGGAGGACTCCCTCGCGCTCTGGGAGCGCGGGGAGGAGCTGGCGAAGGTCTGCCGGCACTGGCTGGAGGGGGCCCGGGCGCGACTGGACTCGGCGCTGGCGGCGCGCGAACCGGCCGAGGAGGAGTGACCGGGGGATGACCGGGGGCGGGTGGAAGTGATCCCGGTCACCGGGAGGCCGATTTAGTTGAAGTTTCATCTACTTGCGCCGTAGAGTCGGGGGACATCGCTTCACCTCCGCATGGAAGAAGGCTTTCCCGATGTCTCTCGTTCTTGACTCCGCCGCTCAGGACCTGCTGTTCCGCGAGGCCCGCACGGCCAACGCGTTCTCCGACGAGCCGGTCACCGAGGAGCAGGTCCAGGCGATATACGACCTGGTGAAGTTCGGCCCGACCGCCTTCAACCAGACCCCGCTGCGCATCACCCTGGTCCGCTCCCCCGAGGCCCGCGAGCGCCTCGTGAAGCACATGGCCAAGGGCAACGACGCCAAGACCGCGACCGCCCCGCTGGTCGCGATCCTCTCCGCGGACAACGAGTTCCACGAGGAGCTCCCGCAGCTGCTGCCGCACTTCCCGCAGGCCAAGGACGCGTTCTTCTCCGAGCGCCCGGTCCGCGAGCAGTCCGCCCTGCTGAACTCCGCGCTGCAGGCCGCGTACTTCATCATCGGCATCCGCGCCGCCGGCCTGGCCGCGGGCCCGATGACCGGCGCCGACTTCGCCGGCATCCAGAAGGAATTCCTGGACGCCGACCACACGCCGATCATGGTCATCAACATCGGCACGCCGGCCACCGAGGGCGCCTGGTTCGACCGCTCCCCGCGCCTGGCCTTCGACGAGGTCATCACCACCGTCTGAGCACCCGCCCGAGCGCCCGCCCGAGCGCCCGCGCAGGTACGCGGGAAGGGCCGTGGGGCCCCGCGCCCCCCGGGGCCCCCCCCCCGGCCCCCCCCCCCCCCGCGGGGGGCGCCCCCCCCCCCCCCCCCGCCCCCCCCCCCCCCCCGGGCGGGGGGGGGGGCGGGGCCCCCCGCCCCGGGGGGCCCCACGGCCCTTTCCCGTACCCGGCCGGAATGTCGTCCAGAGCCATCAGGACTGGATGCGCGACCCGGTACTGCGACGCGTCGCCGGCGGGATCCACCTGTCGTTCCTGCTGCCCGCCCTGATGGGA
Organism: Streptomyces sp. NPDC097617; assembly: GCF_044761485.1. Classification (NCBI taxonomy): domain Bacteria; kingdom Bacillati; phylum Actinomycetota; class Actinomycetes; order Kitasatosporales; family Streptomycetaceae; genus Streptomyces; species Streptomyces sp. NPDC097617. Next base: position 61,790 of record NZ_JBIWCL010000008.1, on the reverse strand, counting down.
CTGTTCGCCCAGGTCGGCGGGCCGGAGCAGCCGCAGGTCCGGCGGGTGGCGCCCGGCCGCTCGGGCCTGAGCTCCATCCAGGCCGAGGCGCTGCCGTCTTCATGGCGGGCGAGGGCCGGGCCGCCGGGAGCCGAGGGCGGCCGGAGCGTGCCTTCGGTACGGGCTAGCGGCCCTGCTTGAACTCCAGCGTCGCCGCGAGCACGCCGAGCTGCTCGAAGGAGGCCGTCCCGGTCACCACCGTGACGTAGCCCTGCTCCTGGCGCACGAGGGCGTCGTACTTCTCGCCGTCCCAGCGCTCCCAGGTCTGGTCGCCGACCTGCTGCGTCTGCCCGGTGGCCGTCGCGTGCCGGGTGACCTTGGCGAGGTGCTTGGCCGAGGTGTCCGTGGACTGCTCCACCGCCGCGTACTGCTGCTGGGGGTCGAGGAAGCCCAGGTGCCAGGCGCTGGCGTTCTTGCGCTCGTACGTCACCGAGGTCGCCCGCCACTGCTCCGGGAGCCCCACGGGGGCCGCGACCGGATACGGGGCCGCACGCCGGGCCGTCAGGGTTTCCACCCGGTAGTCGACCGTGCGCGTCGGATCGGCCTTCTCGTCATGCGGGACGAAGAGGTAGATCCCGGCGACGACGATGCCGATCACCCCCAGCGACCGGACCATGTCCCAGACCGTCTGCTTGCCTTTCATACCTGCCACAGGGCCATCGTCCCGCATCGCGGGACGGCGATCACCGCCGGGGTCGCGGTGCGGCGCGTGTCGGCGGACCCTGGAGACTCCCGGAGAGCGCCAATGGGCCGCAAGACGTCCGGTCAGGACAATCGGCTGACCGATATGCCGCTCATACGTGACCCGCCCTGCTCAATATGTCGACGTACCGATAGAGTTCCAGCACCCTCACTTCCCGGCCGTCGCCGTACAGAAAGGTGCGCTCCGATGACCGAGCACAACCTGCCGCCCCAGCTCGAAGTCTCTCCGGAGGCCCCCGACCGCAACCTCGCACTGGAACTCGTACGGGTCACCGAGGCCGCCGCCATGGCCGCCGGCCGGTGGGTCGGACGCGGTGACAAGATCGGCGCGGACGGTGCCGCGGTCAACGCGATGCGCACCCTGATCTCCACCGTCTCGATGAACGGCGTCGTCGTCATCGGCGAGGGGGAGAAGGACGAGGCCCCCATGCTCTTCAACGGCGAGCGGGTCGGCGACGGCACGGGCGCCGAGGTCGACATCGCCGTGGACCCGATCGACGGCACCACCCTGAACGCCAAGGGCATGCCGAACGCCATCGCCGTCCTGGCCGCCGCCGACCGCGGCACCATGTTCGACCCGTCCGCGGTGTTCTACATGGAGAAGCTGGTCACCGGCCCCGAGGCCGCCGACTTCGTCGACATCAACGCCCCCGTCTCGGTGAACATCCGCCGGGTCGCCAAGGCGAAGAACATGGCCGTCGAGGACGTCACCGTGGTCATCCTGGACCGCCCCCGCCACGAGGGCATCGTCAAGGAGATCCGCGAGACCGGTGCCCGGATCAAGTTCATCTCCGACGGCGACGTCGCGGGCTCGGTCATGGCCGTGCGCGAGGGCACCGGCGTCGACCTGCTCCTCGGCATCGGCGGCACCCCCGAGGGCATCATCTCGGCGTGCGCCATAAAGTGCCTCGGCGGCACCATCCAGGGCAAGCTCTGGCCGAAGGACGCGGCCGAGCGCCAGCGCGCGCTCGACGCCGGCCACGACCTGGACCGCGTGCTGATGACGAACGACCTGGTGTCCGGCGACAACGTCTTCTTCGTCGCCACCGGCATCACCGACGGCGAGCTGCTGCGCGGCGTCCACTACCGCTCGGAGACCGCGACGACGTCCTCGCTGGTCATGCGCTCGAAGTCGGGCACGATCCGGCAGATCGACTCCACGCACCGCCTGTCGAAGCTGCGCGCGTACAGCGCGATCGACTTCGACCGCGCCCACTAGGCCCGGGCACGACAGCGGGAAACGAGAGGGGCGGTCCACCGCGTGCGGCGGTGACCGCCCCTCTCGCACGTCCACATGCGACCGCTCGGCCCGGTGACCGGCACGGCGGCCGGCTCGGCCCGGCGACCGGCTCAGCCCGCCGCGGCGATGGGCCCGGACCCGGGGGCCTGGCGCAGTTCGGCGGCCCGGCGCCGCATCCGCGCCAGCACCACCCGGCGCTCGGCCGCGGTGAGCCCGCCCCACACCCCGTACGGCTCGGGCTGAAGCAGCGCGTGCTCCCGGCAGGCGACCATCACCGGGCAGCGGGCACAGACGCGCTTGGCGGCTTCCTCGCGGGAGAGCCGGGCCGCGGTCGGCTCCTTGGACGGCGCGAAGAAGAGCCCCGCCTCGTCGCGGCGGCACACCGCCTCCGCGTGCCATGGACCGTCCTCCGCCCTCGCCGGCACCCGCGGCTGCGGCACGGCCGCCGCACGCCCCGGCACACTATGGACGACGGCTACCTGCAAGGACTGATGCGGCGGATGCGGCACGGTCTACTCCTGACGACGTATACGTGAGCGAGAGACGACGCACCTGTCCCTACCCGCTGTACGCGCCCCTATGCACCCAGTGCCACGGGCCGGCGGGGGTTCGTCCGAAACGAGCCCCCCGCCGGGAGGGCCGTCACACCGCGGGCGCGGCCCATGCGGGATCCCGGCCGAGGAAGGCCAGGAGGTCCGCCGCGGCGCCGTGGTCCGCGCCGGGCGCGAGGGTGAGGGCCGGTCCGTACGCGAAGCCGCGCAGGGGCTCGGCGAGGGCGTCGGCGGCCGGGCGCAGGGCGGCGGCCAGCGCGTCGGTCAGGGCGGGCGGCCGGCCCGTGGCGACGGTGATGTCCCAGGCGTGCACGGCGGCGTCGAGCGCGGCCGCGCCGACGGCCGTCGCGGCCGGCACGGTGAAGGGCGGCAGCGGCACGGCCACGTGGAGATCGCCCGGGGCGACCGCCGAGAAGGCCTCGGCCGCGGCCGCGAGCGCCGGGTCCAGCAGGCCCTCGGGGGGACCCGCCAGGGAGCCGGAGGGTGCGAAGGGGTCCTCGGCGGGCCCGGGCCCGCCGGTCAGCCGGGCGGCGTACGCGAGCTGGTCGCCCGCGGCGTGCTGGAGGACCTGGGTGACGTTCCACTGCGCGCAGGGGGTCGGGCGGTCCCAGCCGTCGGCGGGCACCCCCGCAACGGCCTCGCGCAGCGTCGCGTACGCCCGGTCGAGTACATCCCACTTGGTCTCGGTCATGGTGCGGACCCTAGAGGGCGCGCTGTCGATCTTCGGCTGAATTTCGTTGAATCCGCCGCGCGTTGGGCCCGGCGGGCTCAGCACCGGGCCCGGCGGACGCCCCCGCTTCAGCCTCGCTTCAGTCTCGCTTCAGTCTCGCTTCAGGCCCGCTTCAGGCCCGCTTCAGCCGTCCAGGCGCTTGCGCAGCTTGCGGGCCAGATCCACCAGGCGGGCGCCGAGCTTGGGCCGCGCCTCGATGTTGCCGAGCAGGGCGAAGCCCCGGACGATCACCACCGGCGCCTGCGGGTCGCTCTCCCCGCGACCCTCGCCGCGCACCTCGAAGTTGCCGAGGACGCCGCTGCCGTAGCCGCGCAGGGTGACGTTCTCCGGGACCAGGACCTCGACGTTGCCGAGGATGCAGGTCACGTTGATCTCGGTGACCTGCTGCTCGAAGACCGCTTCGGTGAGGTCGATGTTGATGTCGCCCATGACCGAGACGGCCCGGGTGTGCGGACCGGGCCGCCAGCGGCCCTTGCGGGCGGAGCTGCTGCACACGGCCACTATGGTCTCGGGCGGACCGGCCAGGGCGGTGGAGGGCGAGGCGTACGCCTGCGAGGCATGGACGCCGCCGGGCGCGGGCAGATCCCGTACGAGCAGTTCCAGCTCGCCGACGGTCTTGACCGCGTACAGCGTGTCCAGGCGGTCGGAGTGCTCCTCGGCCGTCAACCGGCCTTCGGCGAGGGCGTCGCCGAGGATCTGGGCGATCCGGTCCCGGTCTGCGTCGGAGGCGCGCAGCTCGGCGGGCGCGGGTACGGGGGCGGCGGGGTGCTTTTCCAGGTCCACGACGCCCAGCATAGCCAGACACGATAGATCGCGATACTGCTGAGTGAGCCTTACCTCACAGACACACCTCCCCCGGGAGGTCCTACGCTGGTTAACCGCGCTGCCAATTGGTCGCCAGCGCCGTCTGCCGAGTGAGGAATGACTGCCGTCATGCCAGAGTTTGCGTACACCGACCTGCTGCCCCTGGGCGAGGACACCACCCCCTACCGGCTGGTGACCTCGGAGGGCGTCTCGACCTTCGAGGCCGACGGCCGTACGTTCCTCAAGGTCGAGCCCGAGGCGCTGCGCAAGCTCGCCGAAGAGGCCATCCACGACATCCAGCACTTCCTGCGCCCCGCGCACCTCGCGCAGCTGCGCCGCATCATCGACGACCCCGAGGCCTCCTCGAACGACAAGTTCGTGGCCCTGGACCTGCTGAAGAACGCGAACATCGCGGCGGCCGGCGTCCTGCCGATGTGCCAGGACACGGGCACCGCGATCGTCATGGGCAAGCGCGGCCAGAACGTGCTGACCGAGGGCGGGGACGAGGCGGCGCTGTCGCACGGCATCTACGACGCCTACACGCGACTGAACCTGCGCTACTCGCAGATGGCCCCGATCACCATGTGGGAGGAGAAGAACACCGGCTCGAACCTGCCCGCGCAGATCGAGCTGTACGCGACGGACGGCGGCGCGTACAAGTTCCTCTTCATGGCCAAGGGCGGCGGCTCGGCCAACAAGTCGTTCCTCTACCAGGAGACCAAGGCGGTCCTCAACGAGGCCTCCATGATGAAGTTCCTGGAGGAGAAGATCCGCTCCCTCGGTACGGCGGCCTGCCCGCCCTACCACCTGGCGATCGTGGTCGGCGGCACCTCCGCCGAGCACGCCCTGAAGACCGCCAAGTACGCCTCCGCGCACTACCTGGACGAGCTGCCCCGCGAGGGCTCCCCACTGGGCCACGGCTTCCGCGACGAGGCCCTGGAGCAGCAGGTCTTCGAGCTGACCCAGAAGATCGGCATCGGCGCGCAGTTCGGCGGCAAGTACTTCTGCCACGACGTCCGCGTCGTGCGCCTCCCCCGGCACGGCGCGTCCCTGCCGGTCGCCATCGCCGTGTCCTGCTCGGCGGACCGCCAGGCCACCGCGAAGATCACGGCCGAGGGCGTCTTCCTGGAGCAGCTGGAGACGGACCCGGCGCGCTTCCTGCCGGACACCACGGACGAGCACCTGAGCGAGGCCTCGGACGTCGTCGCCATCGACCTGAACCAGCCGATGGACGACATCCTGGCGACGCTGACCAAGCACCCGGTCAAGACCCGCCTGTCGCTGAGCGGCCCGCTGGTCGTGGCGCGCGACATCGCGCACGCCAAGATCAAGGAGCTGCTGGACTCGGGCGCGCCGATGCCGCAGTACCTGAAGGACCACCCGGTCTACTACGCCGGCCCCGCGAAGACCCCCGAGGGCTACGCCTCGGGTTCCTTCGGCCCGACCACGGCCGGCCGTATGGACTCCTACGTCGAGCAGTTCCAGGCGGCGGGCGGCTCCAAGGTCATGCTGGCCAAGGGCAACCGCTCCCAGCAGGTGACGGACGCGTGCGGTGCGCACGGCGGCTTCTACCTGGGCTCGATCGGCGGCCCGGCGGCGCGCCTGGCCCAGGACTGCATCAAGAAGGTCGAGGTCCTGGAGTACGAGGAGCTCGGCATGGAGGCGGTCTGGAAGATCGAGGTCGAGAACTTCCCGGCCTTCATCGTCGTCGACGACAAGGGCAACGACTTCTTCACTTCGCGTGAACCCGAGCAGCCGACGTTCACCAGCATCCCCGTCCGGGGTCCCGGGCTCGCGTAACCCCGAACCCGACGAACTGAGAGAGCCCCTGGCGCCCCCGCCGGGGGCTCTCGCCGTGTCTGCCTCCGCGCCGGACGGCAGGGGGTGCCCACGGGCTGCCAGCCGGGCGACGCAGTTTCCTGTTCCAGAAACTGGAACCCCTTGCGTCTCAGGTCAGTTGCTCGCAAGCATCTACTGAGACGCAACGCCGAAGGCCAGGAGGGGAACCTGATGAAGGTCACCAAGCTTGTGAGTACCTGCGACCTCAAGGACTGTCCGACGATCTACCTCACCGACAGGGGCACCCTGCTGGTTCAGGGCGAGACCCCGACCGACCACGGTCTAGAGATTCCCGCGCACGAAACCGTTGTCGAGATCCCAGAGCAGCTGATCTTTGATCTCATCCGGAAGGGCCTCCGTGGCGCCTAAGACTCTCGGGGAACTCTTCGACACCTTCGAGCAAGAGGCATTTCGGCTGGAGATGCTGGACGATTACAGCAAGTCGGGCAACACGCAGGCCTACGAGGCTTTCCTGGACGACGAACCCCAACCAGCCGACTACAACGAGGATTGGGTGTCAGAACTGCTCTCCCACACCAGCAGGGGGAAGCGTATCTATCGTGTGCACATCCTGTCCCGACCCCTCACTTCGTACCTACGGTTCGAACTGGGCTGGGGCTACCAGAAGAACGCGACGGGCGGCGAAGAATTCTTCATCCTCGACGTCACCGGAAAGCCCAACCCACTGGAAGGCGTCCCCGATTTCTGGTTGATGGACAACGCAACTCCAGGCGTAATGAACTACTCGGGCGATGGATCGTTCCTTGGAGTTGAAATTCTGCCCGCGGAGCGGGCGGACGAATTCCGCGCGTACCGAGACACGGCGATGAGTCATGCCGTGGCGTTCTCCGAATGGTGGGCGAAGCACGGCGAGTGAACAAAGGGCAGCTAGGGGCCGCGCTGCGGGCGCTACGGCAAGCATCCGGGAAGGAAGCCAAAGCCGTCGCCCGCAGCGCCGTCATGTCCGCAAGTAAGCTGAGCAAAATCGAAACGGCCAAGGTTGCCCCGTCCGCTGTGGACGTTGAGCGCATCCTTACGGCCATAGGCGTTTCAGATGAAGTTAAGCAAGAGTATCTAGAGGCCGTCAGGGCAGCGGCGACGGAGGCCACGGCGTGGCGTCTCATCCGCCGCATGGGAGTACACAAGGCGCAGCAGCAAACAAGGGCTCTCGAATCCCAAATGACGCTCCTGCGGCTCTTCCAGCCGGCCCTCATTCCGGGCCTGCTCCAAACACCTGAGTACATGAGGGCGATTCTGTCGCGGCATGACCTCGGCGAGGATGTACTTACCAAAACAATCGGGGCCCGCCTGGAACGACAACAGGCACTCTACGACGCAGGGAAAGAACTCCAGTTCGTCATCACGGAGCCTGTCTTGCGGTGGCGAATTGTGACGGCGTCCAGGATGGCAGAGCAAATGGACCGGATCGTCTCCCTCTCGCGCCTGCCTCACATAGACATCCGCATCGTTCCACTCTCGGCACGGCAGCACGACATAGCCAATCACGCCTTTGTAGTCCGAGACGATCGTACGGTGACCGTCGAAACCACTCATGCTGAAATCGTGGTAACAGACCCTCGGGATGTAGCTCTGTACGTCCGCAAGTTCGAGGGTTTCGCAACGCTGGCGCTTTCTGGCGACGAAGCACGCGCCATGCTTGCGAACGTTCGACAAGAGTTCTTGCGCGAACAGGGAACCGGCTAGAACCTCGCCCCGCCCCTGGAAATAATTGGCTGTCGATTCCCGGAGACAGCGGCGAAGGGGTGCGCAATGGCAACGCAGCAGGCGGATAGCTTCGAGTACGCGACGTACACGGAGAAGCGCGAGACGTGCCCGTCGTGCAACATGCCCATCCCCCTTCACCAGCTCGCCCGGCGGGGGATGCTCGCCGGGAAGGACGGCCCGCCCAAGCTCGCGTACTGGCACACACGGTGCGTCAAGACGGATGGGTCGCGCCGATGACGCGCTCAGTCATCCGGCACGCCGAACACCGGATCATCAGAGACCCCGCCACCACGCCCACCGTGGTTGCGAGCTGTCTTGAGGAGGGGTGCGGCTGGGCTGCCGTGCCCGGCCCCGACGTGGCCGAAGTAGATCGGCAGTGCATGACCCACGCGGGCCTGAACGCGGGCCACCGGTGCAGCATGCTGCACCGGGACCGGCGCCGCAGCCGGATAACGTCTGCTCCATGAACCCGCAGTCCCCGTCCTCCTCCTCCACCACCACCCGCGCCGTCCGGGTGATCGCCCACCGCGGGGCCTCCCACGAGCACCCCGAGCACACCCTCGCCGCCTACCGGCAGGCCATCGCCGACGGGGCCGACGCGCTCGAATGCGATGTGCGGCTCACCGCCGACCACAGGCTGGTCTGCGTGCACGACCGGCGGGTGGAGCGGACCTCCGACGGGCGCGGGGTCGTCTCCGCCATGACGTACGAGGAGCTGTCCGCGCTCGACTTCGGCGGCTGGAAGGGCGCGGAGCACCGGGGGGCGCAGGTGCTGCTCTTCGAGGACCTGCTCAAGGAGGCGCTGTCCGCCGACCGGCCCGTGGGGCTGGCGGTCGAGACCAAGCACCCCACCCGCGCCGGCGGCCGGCTGGAGGCCGAGCTGGTCCGGGTCCTGAAGGACCACGGGCTGGCCGACGGCTCGGCCGGCCAGGTCGAGGTGATGAGCTTCTCCCGCAACGCCCTGATCAGGCTGAACCGGCTCGCACCCGGCCTGCCCGCGGTCTACCTGATCGAGCGGCGGCTGCGGCCGGTGCGCCCGCCGTTCGCGACGCACGCGGGGCCGGGCATCGACCTCGTACGGCGGGACCCGGACCTCGTGGCCCGGCTGAAGGCGAAGGGGCTGGCGGTGCGGGTGTGGACGGTGGACGAGCCCGAGGACGTGGAGCTGTGCCTGCGCCTCGGTGTGGACGCCCTGATCACCAACCGGCCGCGCGAGGTGCGCGAGCAGCTGGAGGCGGCCCGCTGACGTCCGGCGTTCGGGCCCGTACGTGGAAACACCCGGCCGGGGTGCGCCGGCCGGGCGTGGGGGGTCTGGTGGTGCGGGGGCGGTTATGCGAAGCGCTGGTTGGCGGACCCGTTGCAGGTCTGCAGGCGCAGCGGCTCGTGGGCGGCGGCCACCGTCAGGCACATGCCCGGGGCGGCGGCGGGGCGCAGGGTGGCGCCGTCGCGGACGAACTGCTGGTTCGCGCCGCCGTGGCAGTTCCAGATGATCAGGCCGGTGCCGGAGCCGTAGTTGGCGCCGGGGGCGTCGAGGCAGCGGTCCTGGGTCAGTTCGATGTGGACGGACTTGCGGGCGCTGTCGTACCACCAGCCCTGGTTGCGGCCGCCGTGGCAGTCCCATCCGACGATTTTGGTCTCATTGGCGCTGGAGCCGCCGAAGGAGTCGAGGCAGTTGCCGGTCGCCTCGTTCTTCAGGGGCTTGAACTTCTCGTCCCAGGCCCCGGCCTGCAGGACGGGTGTCCCGGTGCTCGCGGGGTCGGCGCAGGAGGCCTCGCGCAGGCCCGAGTTGTAGAGCTGGGTCAGACAGGACGCGAAGGCGCCGTGTCCCCGGTAGTTGGGGTGGAAGGACTGGCGGGCGGTGTTCTCGTCCCACGGGAAGTGGTCCCCGAGGTCCAGGTAGAGGCCGCGGGCCCAGGTGTCCTCCGTGCAGACCTCGTGGCCGTGGAAGAGCCGCGAGTTGTCGAGGTAGACCGCGCCGGAGGCGAGGGCGGCCGCGCGCATGCCCTTCTCGAAGGCGGGCACCGCGTAGTTGCGGCCCCAGGTGGCGTCGGAGTCGTAGCCGGCGCAGCCGCCGGGCAGCTTGCCGGGGAAGTTCGGGTTGTCGTAGAAGTCGGGCCCGATGGGGCTGGGGTAGCCCATCACGACCAGCTTGTAGTCGGAGTCGGCGTAGCCGGCGTCGCGCATGACCGTCCTGAGGTCTCCGACCGTGGCCTCCACCTTGGGCTTCAGGCCGTCGACGCGCGCCTGCCAGCCGGGCCCGTACTTGGGCTCGCAGGTGCCCTGGCTGAGGATCCAGCGGGTCACGCAGTCCGTCATGACCGGGCCGAACTGCAGGTCGTCGTTGGCCCCGGCGACCAGCAGGACCATTTTGATCTTCGTGTTGCGGGCCTTGACGGCCAGGTTGTCGCTCTGCACCAGCTCGTCGGCGTACTGCTTGCCGCCGCCGATCCGGATGTTGCCGGTGTAGCCGCCGGAGCAGGCGACGTTGAAGGTCAGGTCGGCCGGGATGCCGGTGCGGTGGATCGCCGAGTCCGGCGAGCGGTGGCACTGGTTGTTCGGCGTGTTGGTCGCGGGGTCGTAGTTGCCGACGCCCTCGCCCGAGATCTCGCTGTCACCGAGCGAGATCAGGCCTGTTCTGCGTTCGTTCAGCGGGCGTACGGCCGGGTCGCCGTAGATCTTGACGGCCTCCGCGGCCCGGATGGCCTCCAGCTCGGGCGAGAGCGGCGTGACGGCCCCGGAGGCGGGCGCCGCCTGGGCCATGGGGGTGATGGCGGTGACACCCCCCAGGGCGGCCGCGATCGCCGCGGCGGCGGCGAAGGTAGATCTGAGCATGGGTCTCGTACGGGCACGTGCCATGGAGCGCCTCCCCGGATGTCGGTGTTACCCCCGGTATTTACTGGCCGGTAGGGGAGTTGGGAACACTTCGAACAAGACAATTGCTCAACTTTTTGAGGAGGTCATACACATGACAGAGGACCAGCAGGCCGATTCCTTCCGGATCGAGCACGATTCCATGGGCGACGTACGGGTGCCCCGGCACGCCAAGTGGCGTGCCCAGACCCAGCGCGCGGTGGAGAACTTCCCCATCTCGGGACAGCGGCTGGAGCACGCCCACATCGAGGCTCTCGCCCGGATCAAGGCCGCCGCCGCCTCGGTGAACACGAAGCTCGGCGTGGTGGACCGGGACATCGCCGACGCGATCCGGTCCGCCGCCGCAGAGGTCGCGGACGGCCGCTGGGACGACCACTTCCCCGTGGACGTCTTCCAGACCGGCTCCGGGACCTCGTCCAACATGAACGCGAACGAGGTGATCGCCACCCTGGCCACCGAGCGCCTGGGCCGGGAGGTCCACCCCAACGACCACGTCAACGCCTCGCAGAGCTCCAACGACGTCTTTCCGTCGTCCATCCACATCGCCGCCACCGCCGCCGTCGCCGGCGAGCTGATTCCGGCCCTGGAGCACCTCGCCGCCGCGCTGGAGCGCAAGGCCACCGAGTTCGCGCAGGTGGTCAAGGCGGGCCGGACCCACCTGATGGACGCCACCCCGGTCACCCTCGGCCAGGAGTTCGGCGGCTACGCGGCCCAGGTCCGCTACGGGGTCGAGCGGCTGCGGGGGGCCCTGCCGCGGCTGGCCGAGCTGCCGCTGGGCGGCACCGCGGTGGGGACCGGCATCAACACCCCGCCCGGGTTCTCCGCCGCGGTGATCGCGGAAGTGGCGGTGTCGACCGGACTGCCGCTGACCGAGGCCCGCGACCACTTCGAGGCCCAGGGGGCGCGGGACGCGCTCGTGGAAACCTCCGGGATGCTGCGCACCGTCGCCGTATCACTCACCAAAATCTCCAACGACCTGCGCTGGATGGCTTCCGGACCGCGCACCGGATTGGCCGAAATCAATCTCCCGGATCTCCAGCCGGGCTCTTCGATCATGCCCGGAAAGGTCAATCCGGTGATCCCGGAGGCCGTCCTGATGGTCGCCGCACAGGTCATGGGGAACGACACCACCGTCGCCGTGGCGGGCGCGGCCGGCAACTTCGAGCTCAATGTGATGCTCCCGGTGATGGCCAGGAACCTCCTCGAATCGATCCGGCTGCTCGGCAGCGCGAGCCGGCTGCTGGCCGACCGCACGATCGACGGAATCACCGCCAACGAGGCGCGGGCCAGGGAATACGCCGAGTCCTCGCCCTCCGTGGTCACCCCGCTCAACCGCTACATCGGCTACGAGGAGGCCGCGAAGGTCGCCAAGAGGTCCCTCGCCGAGCGCAGGACGATCAGGGAGGTGGTGCTGGACTCCGGCTACGTGGAGCGCGGCGACCTCACCCTGGAGCAGCTCGACGAGGCCCTGGACGTGCTGCGCATGACGCACCCCTGACCCGTCCGTACCGGCCCCCGGGCAGGGGCCGGATTCGGTCGTTTCTCGTCCCCGAACCCACCGGTGACATGCGCCGCAGCGGTCACCGGGACCCCCGCCCTAAGATCTGCGCATGACAGGTACTTTCAAGCCCGGGAGCGGCGCGGCGCCGAGCGCGCCGGGCGGCCCCGCGCAGGGCCCGCGCTGGGCGCCCGGGGAGCAGATCCTCTGGCGCTACCGCGACCACGCCCCGGGGCTGAAGGGCCCGGTCCACATCTGCCGCCCGGTGACCGTGGTCCAGGACACCGACGAGCTGCTGGCGGTGTGGATGGCCCCCGGCACCGAATGCGTCAAGCCGATCCTCGCCGACGGCACCCCCGTCCACGAGGAACCGCTCGCCACCCGCTACACCGCGGCGCGGACCACCGTACGGTCGCGCTGGTTCGGCGGCGGTGTCCTGAAACTGGCCCGGCCCGGGGACCCGTGGTCGGTATGGCTGTTCTGGGGACCCGGCTGGCAGTTCAAGAACTGGTACGTGAACCTGGAGGAGCCGCGTGCACGGTGGGCCGCCGGGGTGGATTCCGTCGACCACTTCCTGGACATCTCCGTCCACCCGGACCGCAGTTGGAAGTGGCTGGACGCGGACGAGTTCGCGCAGGCGCAGCGGTCCGGCCTGATGGACCGTGAGCAGGCCTCCCGGGTGCAGGAGGCGGGCCGCGCCGCGGTCGAGGTGATCAAGGAATGGGGGGCGCCGTTCTCGGACGGCTGGGAGGACTGGCGGCCGGATCCGGCCTGGCGGATTCCGGCCCTGCCGGAGGACTGGGACCGCTCCCCGGCGTATATGACCTCATGAGACCCTTGATGCGCCCCCGGGGTTCAAACGTAGGATCGTCCTCCACGAGGTCACGCGCGCGGGGCGGCGCGGTGGATGTGCCGCCGGGCAAGTGGTGCGCCGCACGCGTGACTTGACCGGAAGTCGACGCACGAGGAGAGGCGACGAGGGGGCGAGGGTCCGCCAGGGGCACCTCCCGGCCGCAGGTTGGGGGAGAAGTTTGGGCGAGGAACCTCGGGGCGATGGTGCCCGGGCCGCTGAGCGGGTATACCGCGACTGACCGAGTTGAGTGCAGCGCACATCGAGCGCAAACGGACGGAAATCCCGCGTGACGGAGTACCCCACCTCCCAGGAGGGCCCGCAGCCCGTCGCCTCCGGCGGAGGTACGGACGAGGCCGGCCACGGCAAGGCGCCCATCGCCGCCACCGAGGCCGTACGCACGCATGCGCCGGGCAAGGGCGCGGAGCCGGGCGGCGCGACCGCCGCGGCCTCCGACGCCCGCGCGGCCCGCTCCGCGGCGGGCCCGGGCGGCGGCGCCGGCCTCCCCCGGCCCCGCCGCAACGCGGCCGCCCCGGGCGAGGTGCCGGGCGCGCCGGAGCCCGGCCGGGATGCGGCCCGTCCCCGGCCCGGTACGAGCGCCCTCGACGCCTCGATCGGCGCGGCCGGGCACGGTGGTCCCACCGAGGCCCCACGCCCGCGCGGTGGGAGCGACGACATGACCTATGACGGCAGCGGCCCCGCGGCCGGCACGATCGCGGGCGGTGACGGCGGTGACGGCGGAGCCGGACACCATGGAAGCGGCGGGGGCTCCGCAGTGGGCGGAAGCACCGGGGAGGCCGGCGCCGCACGCCGCGAAGGGGACCGGCTGCGCTTCGTCGGCGCCGCCACCCGGCGGATCGCCCGCGGCATCGACCTCGACGAGATCGTCCTGGGCCTGTGCCGGGCCACCGTTCCGACCTTCTCCGACGCCATCCTCGTCTACCTGCGCGACCCGCTGCCCGTCGGTGACGAGCGGCCCGTCGGCCCGGTCGTTTTAAGGCTCCGGCGCACCGACCGGCTGCGGCCGATCGACGATCTGACCGACATCAGCAACACCATCGGCGCGGGGATGGACCTCGCCGGGGCCGCGGGGGCCACCGGCGAGCTCGACTTCAGCCAGTTGCCGCTCGTCGGCCCGCAGGGTGACCTGCCCGCGTCCGAGCTGTGCGAGATCCGGCCCGGCGGCGCGCTCGCCGAGGTGCTGCGCGGCGTGCGGCCCGTCTTCGGGTCCTCCGCCGCCGCCCGCGCCGCACTGCCCGAGCTGCTCGGCGTGGACCACCCGCTGCCGCGCGGCAACCGGGCCGTCCTCGCGCCGCTGCGCGGGCGCCGCCGGGTGATCGGCGCCGCCGTGTTCCTGCGCAGCCCCGAGCGTCCCGCCTTCGAGCAGAACGACCTCCTGGTCGCCGCCCAGTTGGCCACCCACACCGCGCTCGGCATCGACAAGGCGGTCCTGTACGGCCGCGAGGCGTACATCGCAGACGAACTGCAGCGCACCATGCTGCCCGACAGCCTCCCGCAGCCCACCGGCGTGCGCCTCGCCTCCCGCTACCTGCCCGCCGCCGAGACGGCGCGGGTCGGCGGCGACTGGTACGACGCCATACCGCTGCCCGGCAGCCGGGTCGCGCTCGTCGTCGGTGACGTCATGGGCCACTCCATGACCTCCGCCGCGATCATGGGCCAGCTCCGCACCACGGCGCAGACCCTCGCGCAGCTGGACCTGCCGCCCGCCGAGGTCCTGCACCACCTGGACGAGCAGGCGCAGCGCCTGGGCTCCGACCGCATGGCCACCTGCCTGTACGCCGTCTACGACCCCGTCGCGCACCGGATCACCATCGCCAACGCGGGCCACCCGCCGCCGGTGCTGCTGCACCTGGGCGGCCGGGCCGAGGTGCTGCGCGTACCCCCCGGCGCCCCCATCGGCGTCGGCGGCGTGGACTTCGAGGCCGTGGAGCTGGACGCGCCCGCCGGGGGCACCCTGCTGCTCTACACCGACGGCCTGGTGGAGTCGCGCCTGCGGGACGTGTGGACCGGCATCGAGCAGCTCCGCGAGCGCCTGGCCACCACCGCCCAGCTGACCGGCCTGGACCACCCGCCGCCCCTGGAGGCGCTCTGCGACGACGTCCTGGACATGCTCGGCCCCGGCGACCGGGACGACGACATCGCGCTGCTCGCGGCCCGGTTCGACGGGATCGCGCCCAGTGACGTCGCGTACTGGTTCCTGGACCCGGAGGAGACCGCGCCGGGCCGGGCCCGCCGGTTCGCCCGCCGCGCCCTGGCCCGCTGGGGCCTGGAGGAGCTGAGCGACTCGCTGGAGCTGCTGGTCAGCGAGGTGGTCACCAATGCCGTGCGGTACGCGGAGCGGCCCGTGACCCTGCGCCTGCTGCGTACGGACGTACTGCGCTGCGAGGTCGGCGACGACTCGCCGCAGCTGCCCCGCCAGCGCCGGGCCCGGGACACCGACGAGGGCGGCCGCGGCCTGTTCCTGGTCAACCGGGTGGCCCGCCGCTGGGGCGCGACACGGCTCAGCAGCGGAAAGGTCGTCTGGTTCGAGCTGTCGCTGCCGGGGACACCCGAGCAGCGCTGATCGCGTCGAGACCGCGGAAAGACCGCCGCCCCGCAGCCTTCGAAGGCTGCGGGGCGGCGGTCTTTCCGTGTGTCCGACGGCCTAGTGCTCGGGGATGAGCGGCGGGTCCGGCGGCTTGGGAGCGCCGGTCTTGGTCGTCGTGGGCGTCGGGCTGGGCGACGGCGTCGTACCCGACTTGGTCGCGGTCGGCGTCGGCGACGCCGTCGGGGACGGCGTCGGGCTGGTGCTGGCCGCGGGGGCGCTGGAGGACTGCGAAGGCGTCGGGGACGGCGTCGGCGAGGCGCTGCGGGACGGCGTCTGCACGGCGCCCATCTCCGCCTCGCTCAGCTGGAACTTGCCCGCGTTGCCGCCCTTGAGCGCGGCGAGGGTGTACGCCTTCCAGATCGAGGCGGGGAAGCTGGAACCGCCCAGACGGCCGAGGCCGGCCGTACCGGTCAGGGTGACCTGCTTGGCGGTGACGGGCTCCTCACCGAAGATCGCGACGACGGTGACCAGTTCCGGCGTGAATCCGGAGAACCAGCCGGAGACGTTGTTCTCGGTGGTACCGGTCTTGCCGGCGGCCTCGTAGGAGCTGCTGCGGACCTTGTTTCCGGAGCCGCCCTCGTCGTTGACGACGCCCGTGAGCACCTTGGTGACGGTGTCGGCGGTCTGGCGGCTGATGGCCTGGGCCCCGATGGGCTGGGCCGGCTCGACCACGCGGTCCTTGTGTTCGGCCTTCTTGATGATGCTCGGCGTGACCTTCTTGCCGTGGTTGTCGAAGGTGGCGTAGACGCCGGCCATCTCCACGGTGTTGGCGCTCATGGTGCCGAGCGACATGGCCGGCTTGTCCTCGGGCCAGCCCTCGCGGTCCTTCATGCCGAGGGCCAGGGCCGTCTTCTTCACGTTGCTCGGTTCGACGTCCACGATCATCTGCGCGTAGACCGAGTTGACGGAGAAGTTGGTCGCCTCCTGCACCGTCATCATCGGGGTGCCGAAGTTGCGGTCCTCCTGGTTCTGCGGCGCGAACGGGATGTCGCTGCCGACGACCGGGCGCTTGCTGGTGCCGTCGTAGAGGGCGTTCGGCGTGATCGGCTTGCCGTCCTGGGTCTTGGATCCGTTCTCCAGCCCGGAGGCGAGCACGACCGGCTTGAAGGTCGAGCCCGGCTGGTAGTCCTTGCGCAGGGCGTTGCTGGACCAGTGGTCCTTCAGGCTCGTGCCGCCGTACATCGCGACGATCGCGCCGGTCTTCGGGTCCACGGAGGTGGCACCGGCCTGCACGCTCTGGTCCTGGGGCTTGCCCTTGGTGTCCTTGCGGTCGAGCTTGGACTCCAGCTCGTCCTGGACGGCCTTCTCCAGCGCTTCCTGCTTCTTCGGGTCGATGTTGAGCGTGAAGGTCCAGCCGCCGGCGTCGATCAGCTTCTTCTCGACGCCCTGGGCGTTGAGCTCGGCCTCGGCGGCCTGGACCAGGTAGCCCTTCTGGCCGTCCATGCCCATCGGCGGCTGCGGCGGGATCGGCTCCGGCATCTTCACGGTCGCGCGCTTGGCCTCGTCGAGCTTGCCCATGTCGACCATGTTGGTGAGCGTGGCCTGGTAGCGGATGGTGATCCGCTTCTTGGTCTCGTCGCTGGCGGTCGACCAGTCGTACTGGCTGGGCGCCTGGACGAGGGTGGCGAGGTAGGCGCCCTGCTCCAGCGTCAACTGGCCCGCGTCGACGCCGTAGTAGGCCTGGGCCGCGGCCTGGATGCCGTACGCGCCGCGCCCGAAGTAGCTGGTGTTCAGGTAGCCCGCGAGGATCTCGGGCTTCTTCATGCGCTGGTCGACCTTGAGGGAGATCACCAGCTCCTTGAGCTTGCGGCTCGCCGTCTGGTCCTGGGTCAGGTAGTAGTTCTTGACGTACTGCTGGGTGATCGTGGAACCACCGGCCTTGCCGCGCCCGGTGGCCGTGTTCCACAGACCGCGGGCCAGACCCTTGAAGTCCACGCCCTGGTCGTTGCGGAAGGACTTGTTCTCGATCGCGATGAACGCTTCCTGCACGTCCATCGGTATCTTGTCGATCCGCAGGATCTCGCGGTTGACCTTGCCCTTGCTCGCCATGATCGAGCCGTCCGCGTACTTGTAGACGTTGCTCTGCTGAAGGGCCTGCTTGTTGGGGTCCGGCTCTTCCACGTAGAAGTAGAGGGCGACCAGTGCGCCCATGCCGAGCAGCGCCAGCCCGAAGAACGTGCCCAGGACCTTCTTCCAGGTGAAGAAGCGGCGTATGCCGGTGCGTTTGCCGGTGCTTCCGCTCTCCTTGGTCCCCTTCGCGCGTCCGCTCGGCGCACGCCGCGCACCGCGCTGCTGCGCCTTACGCACTTCTGCTCGGCCCATCGCTCCCGCTCCGCTCGATTACCCCCCCGACGTCAGCTCAGAAAGCTAACACCGCAGGCTGTGTCAAAAGTTGGCCAACCGCGAATATTTCCGGTCAATTCGGACGTGAGAATCAGCACCCACATCACTGGAACCGACGCCCACCTAAGCCGAAGGGTTGCCTTGGCGCAATAAAGTGATATCACTTTGCTAGACGGTCCGACTGGCCGCCAGCTGAGAAACGGGGCAAACCATGACGAACGAAAACGCCACCCCTGACGGAGTACGGGAGTTCACCGCGAACAGCGTCGGCGGCGGGCTGGCGCTGCTGCTCGGACTGGGGGGTCTGCTGGCGGGCGCCGGCCTGATCGCGACCGGCGCCGTGGTGGCCGCCGCCGCGGCCAAGGCGATCCTGATTTCGGCCGGCGTGCTGCTGAGCCTCCTCTCCGTGATCGCGATGTCCGGGCTGAACACGGTGGCGCCCGGCGAGGCCCGCGTCGTCCAGCTCTTCGGCCGCTACCGGGGCACCATCCGCGCCGACGGGCTGCGCTGGGTCAACCCGCTGACCTCCCGCGAGAAGATCTCCACCCGGGTCCGCAACCACGAGACGGCCGTCCTGAAGGTCAACGACGCCTACGGCAACCCGATAGAACTGGCGGCGGTCGTGGTGTGGCGGGTCGAGGACACCGCGCGCGCCACCTTCGAGGTCGAGGACTTCACCGAGTTCGTCGAGACGCAGACCGAGGCGGCCGTCCGGCACATCGCCATCGAGTACCCCTACGACGCGCACGAGGAGGGCGGCCTGTCGCTGCGCGGCAACGCCGAGGAGATCACCGAGAAGCTGGCGGTCGAACTGCACGCCCGTGTGGAGGCCGCGGGCGTCCAGATCATCGAGTCCCGCTTCACGCACCTCGCGTACGCTCCGGAGATCGCCTCCGCGATGCTCCAGCGCCAGCAGGCGGGCGCGGTCGTGGCGGCCCGCAAGCAGATCGTGGAGGGCGCGGTGGGCATGGTGGAGATGGCACTGAACCGGCTCGCCGAGCAGGACATCGTGGACCTGGACCCGGAGCGCAAGGCGGCCATGGTCTCGAACCTGATGGTCGTCCTGTGCGGCGACCGCGCCGCACAGCCGGTGGTCAACACGGGAACCCTCTACCAGTGACCCCGGGCGGCGAGGAGAAGCCTACGGGCCGGCAGGCGCGCAAGCAGGTGCTGCTGCGGCTCGACCCGCAGGTGTACGACGCGCTGGCCCGCTGGGCGGGCGAGGAACTGCGCAGCGCCAACGCGCAGATCGAGTTCCTGCTCCGCCGGGCCCTCGCCGAGGCCGGCCGCCTCCCCTCGGCCCCCGGCCCCATCCCGCAGCGGGGACGGCCCCCGAAGCCCACGGACTGACCCGTCTAGTCGGTCGGCCACACCGGGAGCGGGCGTACGGCTTCGCGCAGCGCGGCGGCGATCGCCCTGAACTCCTCCTGCCGGGCGGTCCCGGTGCGCATGGCCAGGGCGATCCGCCGGGAGGGCGCGGGCTCGGCGAAGTACCCGGTGGACAGGTACTCATTGCGGGCGGTCTCCAGCCGCAGCGCGGAGCGCGGCAACAGCGTCACCCCCAGCCCCCCGGCGACCAGTTGTACGAGGGTGGAGAGTCCGGCGGCGGTCGTGGTGACGTCCGCCCCGGTCGTCCGCCCGGCTTCCCGGCAGATGTCGAGGGCCTGGTCGCGCAGGCAGTGCCCTTCGTCCAGCAGCAGGAGCTGAAGTCCCCGCAGTTCCTCCAGCGGGATGTCCCGGCGCCCGGCCAGTGCGTGCTCCCGGGGCGCGAGCAGGACGAAGTCCTCGTCGAAGACGGGCAGTTCGGTGACTCCGGGGACCCCCAGCGGCACCGCCAGCAGGAGCAGGTCCAGGCGCCCGCCGCCCAGCCCCTCCAGCAGCGAGGCGGTCTGCTCCTCGTGCACCTGGAGGTCCATCCGCGGGTAGCGCCGGTGGAACAGCCCGAGCACGGTCGGCAGCAGGTAGGGCGCCACCGTGGGGATCACCCCGAGCCGCAGCACCCCGGTGAAGGGCGCCCGTACGGCCTCGGCCTCCTCCAGCAGCCCGCCCATCGCCTCGAGCACCGTCCGGGCCCGCGCCGCGATCCGCTCGCCCGCCGGGGAGAGCAGCACCTTGCGGGTGGTGCGCTCCAGCAGCTGCACGCCGAGGGCCTCCTCCAGCGCGGAGACGGCTCCGGAGAGCGCCGGCTGGCTCATGCCGATGGCCGCGGCGGCGTCCCGGAAGTGCAGGTGCTCGGCGACGGCCGCGAAGGCGCGCAGTTGCGCGAGCGTCGCCTGCTTCGCTCCCCTACTACTGACAGCCACTGATAGGTACCTCCGATCACCCGGAACAAGAGTAGCTATTTCTTTAATCAATGCAGGTGTGTCAGCATGTGAGATCAGTCCAACCCCATCGGAAAACCCCCAAAAGGGCTATTTTCCACTGCACAAGGAGAGCGCGTGCTCACTGTTGGTGACAAGTTCCCCACCTTCGACCTGACCGCCTGTGTCTCGCTCGAGGCCGGGGCCGAGTTCGCGCAGATCGACCACAAGACCTACGAGGGCAAGTGGAAGGTCATCTTCGCGTGGCCGCTGGACTTCACCTTCGTGTGCCCGACCGAGATCGCCGCCTTCGGCAAGCTGAACGAGGAGTTCGCCGACCGCGACGCGCAGATCCTCGGCTTCTCGCTCGACTCCGAGTACGTCCACCACGCCTGGCGCAAGGACCACGCCGACCTGCGTGACCTGCCCTTCCCGATGATGTCCGACATCAAGCGCGAGCTGTCGACCGAGCTGGGCATCCTGGGCGAGGACGGCCTGCCGATGCGCGCCGTCTTCGTCGTGGACCCGAACAACGAGATCCAGTTCTCGATGGTGACCGCCGGTTCCGTGGGCCGTAACCCCAAGGAGGTCCTGCGGGTCCTCGACGCCCTGCAGACCGACGAGCTGTGCCCGTGCAACTGGAACAAGGGCGACAACACCATCGACGCCGGCGCACTGCTGGCCGGTGAGTGACGGATGTCCCTCGACTCCCTGAAGTCGGCCATACCGGACTTCGCCAAGGACCTGAAGCTGAACCTCGGTTCGGTCATCGGCAACAGCGACCTCCCGCAGCAGCAGCTGTGGGGCACGGTCCTGTCCTGCGCGATCGCCGCCCGTTCGCCGCTGGTCCTGCGTGAGCTGGAGCCCGAGGCGAAGGCGAACCTCTCGCCGGAGGCGTACACCGCCGCAAAGTCCGCCGCCGCGGTCATGGCGATGAACAACGTCTTCTACCGCACCCGGCACCTGCTCTCCGACCCGGAGTACGGCACGCTGCGCGCGGGCCTGCGGATGAACGTCATCGGCAACCCGGGCGTGGAGAAGGTCGACTTCGAGCTGTGGTCGCTCGCGGTCTCCGCGATCAACGGCTGCGGCCAGTGCCTGGACTCGCACGAGCAGGTCCTGCGCAAGGCGGGCGTCGACCGCGAGACGATCCAGGAGGCCTTCAAGATCGCCTCCGTGATCCAGGCCGTCGCCGTGACCCTCGACGCCGAGGCCGCCCTCGCCGCCGAGTAACGGCACCCCGTACGACAGCACGGTGCCCCGCGACCGGATCCGGTCGCGGGGCACCGTGCTGTGTCAGCTCTTGCGCAGCGCGGCCATCAGCTCGCGCATGTCCTCGATCATCGCCGCCTGGACCGCATCGGCGTCCGTGGCGGGTCGGCCCTTGTTCTCCTCGAAGGTGCCGGCGGCCACCTCGACGGTGAACACGGCGCCCCCGTCCAGTGCCTTGAGGACCAGCCACGTCTCGCCGGGCAGCACGGTCATGACCGCCCGCTCCCCGAGGTCCGGCACCCCTGTCGTGCGCCCGGCCCCCGCGTAGGCGATGTTGCGGGCGGGCGGTACCTCGAACTCCGCCGAAGGATCGGTCTTCTTGTGGAGGTCGACCCGCACATCCACCACGAAGTCCGTCGCCACCCCGTCCTTCCCTGCGTTCTCCAGAACACACCGCGCCGAGTGGACGGCCGGGTGGTCGCTCTCGTGGTTCACCGGTCTCTTCATGTCCCCGGTGATTGCGCCGAGCGCCTGAGCCCGGAAGTCCTCGCACAGGTTCTTCGACGCCCGGTAGGAGATCTCCGGCTCCGCCGACGGGCCCTCGAGGGCGTACAGCCCGCCGGCCCACACCGCAGAGGCCACCACGGCGCCGCCCAGCGCCCACCACAACGGCCGCGGAGCGGGCCGGTCCCGCTCGCCCGCCGACGGCGTCCGCGCCTGCGTGTGCTCCAAGGGCTCGGTCTTCCACTCCTCGCCGAGCTCCGGATCGGTGATCATGCTGTCCCCCCGTGGTACCTATTTCCGCAGTGCCGCCATCAGTGGGCGCATGTCTTCGATCATCGCAGCCCTGATCGACGGAATATCAGGTTCCGTGGGCTCTTCCACCGCCTCGGGCCCGGGCGGGCCGGGCACGTTCCAGTACCGGTCCACGCCCATGGTGAAGACCTCGCCACCGTCCAGCACCCGCAACCGGGGGCCGCGCCGTTCGTCGTGACACTGGATCAGCGCCCGCTCGCCCAGACCGTCGACCGCTTCGCCGCCGGTCGGGAGGTCCGTCGACGCCCAGGGGTCCAGTGCCGGATCCACCTCGAACTCGGCCGGGATCCCGTACGCGATCGGGGGAGGGCTCTGCGACGGCCGTTCGGCCTCCCGATTCCCCTGCGGTTATGGCGTGGTGTTCTCGCGGTCGGGTACCCCGCCCAGGGCGGTCGAACCGTGCGGGGCCGGGCCGATCATGCCGGCGCCGAGGTGGTGCTGATCGCGCGAGTACGCCTTCAGGTATCCCACCACCGTGTTGGTGACGGCCACCAGCGGTACGGCGACCACCGCTCCGCCGATGCCCGCGATCATCCCGCCGGCGGCCACCGACAGCACCACCGCGAGCGGGTGCACCCGTACCGCCCGGCCCAGGATGAAGGGCTGGAGCACGTGCCCCTCGATCTGCTGCACCGCCAGCACCACCAGCACCACCATCAGGGCGGTGAACACGCCCTGCGTCACGAGCGCCACGACCACCGCGAGGGCTCCCGACACCACCGCGCCGACCAGCGGGATGAAGGCGAACAGGAAGATGAAGACGGCCAGCGGCACCGCCATCGGCACGTCCAGGAAATAGAGGCCGAGGCCGATGAAGATGGCGTCGATGAGAGCGACGATGACCGTGCCGCGCACGTACGCGGTCAGCGTGCGCCAGGCGCGCGGACCGGCACCGGCGACGCCGGGCCGGGCGGCGGCCGGGACCAGGCCCAGCGCCCAGGTCCAGATGCGCTTCCCGTCGTAGAGCAGGAAGAGCGTGGAGAACATCGCGAGCAGGATGCCCGTCAGGACCTCGACGAGCACCGTCACGCCCTGCAGTCCGGCGGAGGTGATCTGTTCGGTGTTGGTGCCGATGGTCTCGCTGAGGTTCTTCGCGATGTCGGTGATCTGCTTCTCGGTCACGTGGAACGGACTGTCCAGCGCCCAGAGCTTGAGCTCGTTGATGCCGTCGCGGACCCGGTCGGAGAGGTCGTCGAGATTCTCCATGACCTGCCAGACCACGAACCAGCCGACGAGCCCGATGACGACGAAGCCGAGGATCGCCGTGACGGCCGTGGCCAGACCGCGTGGGATGCCCAGTCTGCGCAGCCGGACCACGAAGGGCTGGAGCATCGCGGTGACGAGCATGGCGGCCGCGAAGGCGAGGACGACCAGGCGGACTTCGCTGATCACCTTCATCAGCACCCAGAGCATCCCGGCGAGCAGCAGCAGCCGCCAGCTGGCCTCGGCGGCGACGCGCATCCCCCAGGGGACGACGCTCGCCGGGTCGGGGCGGGTGGGCGCGGTCGGTGCGGCGAGGTGGGGCGCGGGGGTCACCGGTGGGGCAACGGGCGGCGCGGCCACGGCTGTCGCGGCGCCGGACGTGGCGGACCCGCCCGACCCGGCAGCTGCCGCGGACGCCTCCCTGCCCGCCGGCGCGCGCCCGGGCCGGCCGGAGCCCGGCAGTTCGCCGCTGGTCTCGGCCTCGACCTCGGCGCGCCGCTCGTTGAGCCGCGCCTCCATCCGGTTCAGCCTGTTCCCGAGCCGGCCGAGCCAGCCTTCCCGCTTCGCCATGTCGCTTCCTTCCCCCGCCCCGATCCACGGGCTCACCTCGAAGACCGTACACGCGAGGAGCCCCGCACCGTAGGACGGTGCGGGGCTCCCCCGGGTTGAGCAGCGGTGCGGTGCGGTGTCGCAGCCGCGGCGCCGCTAGTACCAGCCGTTGTTCTGGTGGAAGCTCCAGGCGGCGCAAGGGCTGCCGTAGCGGTCCTCCATGTAGTTCAGACCCCACTTGATCTGGGTGGCGGGGTTGGTGCGCCAGTCCGCGCCGGCCGAGGCCATCTTCGAACCGGGCAGCGCCTGGACCAGGCCGTAAGCGCCCGAGGACTTGTTCACGGCCAGGTAGTTCCAGGTGGATTCCTGGTTGATGATGTTCGAGAAGCACTGGAACTGGCCGGCCGGGACCATCTGCTGGGCGATGGCCTTGACCTGCGCGACCGTGTAGGAGCTCTGGAGCGCGAAGTCGCCGGCGTCGCGGCTGGAGCGGCTGGCGGCCTGCTCCTTCTCCTCGCGTTCCTTCTTCGCCTTGGCCTCGGCCTCGGCCTTCTCCTTCTCGGCCTCCGCCTTCTTGGACTTGGCGTCCTCGGCGGCCTGGAGGCGCGCGGACTCCTCGGCGGAACGCTTGGCGTCGGCATCCGCGGCGTGGGCGATGGCATCGGCCTGCTGCGTCAGGGACGCGCTCTGGACCTGTGCCTGGTCGCCGACCGGGATGTCGGCAAGGAGAGTCGCGCCGGATGCGGTCGTCTCGAGATCGTTCGTGGGGTCGCCGGTGGCAACGCCCACGACTGCGCCGACGGTGGTGACCGCGGTGGCCGAAGCCACGGCGAACCCCCGGACCGAGATCCGGCTCACACGGTGTCCTTCCAGCAGCGTCCGCAGTGACCGCGCGGGCGCAAAAGTGCCCCTCGACACTGGCCTCCGTGGTTCTACGGTCACTGGAGGCGCGGGCCCGTGGACAACTCCCTTGCGGGGGCTGCCGCGTGAAGCTTCGGGCGGCATACGGCGATCGGCTGTGGAGTTGTGGTGCTGCGCGTACCTCACGAGAGATACAGGGGTCCCCCCGGACGAAGTCTGGGGGAGTGCCGTATGCGGGGCCTGACGGAAACCAGACTTTGCCGGAACGCGACACTGCAAGGCAATTCTCTGCTGCGTGTGAAAGGTCACACCTGGCATGTCGCCACTGATTCAGCCAAAGGCCTGTGCAGCACGACGCCGCCCGGCTAGGCTCTCGGGCCTTTGCCGGGCGGCGCCAACTCACCTTCCCGCTATGAGGTTTTTGACCGATTCGACCGCCGGGTGCGGCCGCTTCCGGTCAGAGGGTTTCGAGCATCTCGGTGACCAGCGCGGCGATCGGGGAGCGCTCGGAACGCGTCAGCGTGATGTGGGCGAAGAGCGGATGGCCCTTCAACTTCTCGACCACGGCGACGACTCCGTCGTACCGGCCGACCCGCAGATTGTCCCGTTGAGCCACGTCGTGGGTCAGAACGACCCGCGAATTGGCCCCGATCCGGGACAGAACGGTCAGCAGGACATTGCGCTCCAGCGACTGCGCCTCGTCCACGATCACGAAGGCGTCGTGCAGCGAGCGGCCGCGAATGTGCGTGAGCGGCAGGACCTCCAGCATCCCGCGGGTCAGCACCTCCTCGATGACCTCTCGCCCGGCCACCGCCGAGAGGGTGTCGAAGACCGCCTGCGCCCAGGGGCTCATCTTCTCGGACGCGTCACCGGGCAGGTAGCCGAGATCCTGGCCGCCCACCGCGTACAGCGGCCGGAAGACCATCACCTTCTGGTGCTGCCTGCGCTCCAGTACCGCTTCCAGCCCCGCGCAGAGCGCCAGCGCCGACTTTCCGGTGCCGGCCCGGCCGCCCATCGAGATGATCCCGATCTCGGGATCGAGGAGCAGGTCCAGGGCGATGCGCTGCTCGGCGCTGCGGCCGTGCAGCCCGAAGGCCTCGCGGTCGCCCCGTACGAGCTTCACATTGCCGTCAGCCGTGACCCTTCCCAGGGCCTTGCCGCGCTCGGACTGCAGGACCAGTCCGGTGTGCACGGGCAGCTCCGCGGCCTCCGGCACGTAGAGGCGGTCCTCCGAGAAGAGGAGGTCCACCTGCTCCCCGGACAGGGCGAGCTCGCTCATGCCCGTCCAGCCGGCGTCGGTGATCGCGAGTTCCGCGCGGTACTCCTCGGCCATCAGCCCCACGGAGGAGGCCTTGATGCGCAGTGGGAGATCCTTCGAGACCACCGTGACGTCGTAGCCCTCGGCCTGGAGGTTGCGGGCGACAGCGAGGATCCGCGAGTCGTTGTCCCCCAACCGGAAGCCGGCGGGCAGGACGCTCGGGTCGGAGTGGTTGAGCTCGACACGCAGGGTGCCACCCAGATCGCCCAACGGGATGGGGGCGTCCAGGCGACCGTTGCGAACCCGGAAGTCGTCGAGCAGGCGCAGGGCCTGGCGCGCGAAGTAGCCGAGTTCGGGATGGTGCCTCTTTGCCTCCAGCTCGGTGATCACCACGATCGGGAGCACGACCTCGTGCTCGTCGAAGCGGGAGATCGCATTGGGGTCTGCCAGCAGGACGCTGGTATCGAGGACGTAGGTCCGCCTGTCTTGCAGGCGGCTCTTTGTGCTGGTCACCACGGAAGGACGTACCCCCTCGGAAGAGGTCGGGCCATGAAGACCGGACCGGTCATCGGCACCCATGCCAGGGCCGATTTCCGGCCCTCCAATCCGACCGTGCGAACCGCACGTGCGTCCTGGTGCAAAGGGCCTCCCGGGCGGACGACCCCATGCCGTCCGCTGAGACACGACACCCGTGGATCGGGCATCGACCTGAAAGGGATATTCCCCGAACAGGCCAGGCCATGCCATGGCATATGACGGACGCTCGGTGAATCCCTGGTGAAGGCTTCGAGGGGAGGGGGTGACGGGGCCCGAGGTACTCAGGTGCCGTAGCGCCGGTGGCGGGCCGCGTAGTCGCGCAGGGCGCGCAGGAAGTCGACCTTGCGGAAGGCGGGCCAGAAGACTTCGCAGAAGTAGTACTCGCTGTGCGCGCTCTGCCACAGCATGAATCCGGACAGTCGCTGCTCGCCGCTGGTGCGGATGACGAGGTCCGGGTCGGGCTGGCCGCGGGTGTAGAGGTGCTCGGCGATGTGGTCGATGTCGAGGATCTCGGCGAGCTCCTCGAAGGAGGTGCCCTTGCGCGCGTGCTCCAGCAGCAGCGAGCGGACCGCGTCGGCGATCTCCTGGCGGCCGCCGTAGCCGACGGCGACGTTGACCAGTATCCCGTCCACGTCGTGGGTGGCCTGCTCGGCCTCCTTCAGGACGTTCTGCGTCCCGGCGGGCAGGATGTCGAGGTTGCCGACGTGGTGGACGCGCCAGCGGCCGTCCGCGGCCAGGCCCCGCACCGTGTTCTCGATGATGTTGAGCAGCGGACGGAGCTCGACCTCGGGCCGGTCCAGGTTGTCCGTGGAGAGCATCCACAGGGTGACGACCTCGACGTCCGTCTCGGTGCACCAGCCCAGCATCTCGGAGATCTTGTCCGCTCCGGCCTGGTGGCCCTGCTCCGTCGTCCCTCCGGACGCCTTCGCCCAGCGACGGTTTCCGTCCAGGATGACGCCGATGTGCTTGGGCGCCGCGTCATGGTCGAGGCGGCCCTCCACCCGGCGTGCATAAAGCCTGTACACCAGGTCGCGCAGCTTCACGATCTTCCAGCCCCTCCGTGCCTTGCCCCCGTGCGAAATGCGGTCCCACCCCCGAGTCCGCCACATTACTGCGCGCCGGGATCGGGTACCCAACTCGGTCTGTCACAAGTCCGTGATAGGGAGGACAACGTGACTGATACCAATCCCTATCGGGCAGAGCCCTCGCGCTACGACTCCATGGAGTACCGGCGCACTGGCCACAGCGGCCTCAAGCTCCCCGCGATCTCCCTCGGCCTCTGGCACAACTTCGGCGACGACAGGACGCTGGA
The DNA here is from genome assembly GCF_044761485.1 of Streptomyces sp. NPDC097617. Classification (NCBI taxonomy): domain Bacteria; kingdom Bacillati; phylum Actinomycetota; class Actinomycetes; order Kitasatosporales; family Streptomycetaceae; genus Streptomyces; species Streptomyces sp. NPDC097617. Next base: position 33,942 of record NZ_JBIWCL010000008.1, on the reverse strand, counting down.
GTCCCAGCGGGCGATCCTCCGCCGGGCCTTCGACCTCGGCATCACCCACTTCGACCTGGCGAACAACTACGGTCCGCCGCCCGGCTCGGCCGAGCTCAATTTCGGCAAGATCTTTTCGCAGGACTTCGCGTCCTTGCGCGACGAGCTGATCCTTTCGACCAAGGCCGGCTACCTGATGCACGCCGGGCCGTACGGCGAGTGGGGCAGCCGCAAGTACCTGCTCAGCTCGCTCGACGCCTCGCTGAAGCGGATGGGCGTGGACTACGTCGACATCTTCTACTCGCAGTGCGGCTAGAAGTCGCACAATCAAGGGCCTGCCCGGAAGGAGATAAGGGCAGGCCGGTCCTGTGACCAATGGACCGTCCACCGCTCAGCATGCGTCGGGAGTAATCCTTTCGTGTGAAGCCTGAGTTCGCGACCGAAGGCCGAAGCGTCCACTGCAACGGTACGGGTCCGGTGGAAGTTCGGACGGGTGAACGTAAGTGAATCGTCATTGAGGTCTCGTAAAGAACAAACCGCCCTAGTGGGTTGCAACCGGGCGGAAAATGAGCAGAGGGTGAGATTCCCTCACACGATCCGCCAAGCCGGCTGTGAAGGCGCGGATAGGTCACCGTGGCTCCCGGGATAGAGACGGCACCCACCCCGAACGCAACTTGGTTGTGCGGAACTAGACAACCCCGTAGAGGTCCCCCGGAGATGGGGGTAGGCCGGAGGTAACAAAGGCACAGAACCTCTGCGGGCGCAGGATGGTCCGAGAAGCGAATGCCACTGGGGTGAAAGCCCAGGGGAAAGGCTGGACAAAGGGGCTCCACCCTCCAGCTATAACCCGGTGGATACCGGCCTCATGGCCGGACCCGAAAGGGGGCCCACGCGGACCAGGTTCGTCCTTGAAGAACCAGCAAACCAACGCCGACATAACGACGGTGCACGTTAGACAGGGAGGACAGATGGACGAGAACGTGGGACGGAAGTCCTTCTGGAACGAAACCGGCGACGACGCCGAAGCCTGGCACAGCATTGACTGGAACCGGGTGGACGCGGACGTAAGAAGGCTTAGGCAGAGGATCTTCAAGGCTGCTCAGGAATACGACATGCCTAAGGTCAGGAACCTCCAGAAGCTCATGTTGCGTTCGACGGCGAACACTCTGCTGAGTGTCCGGCGGGTAACACAGGTGAGCAGGGGGAGAAAGACGGCAGGCGTGGACGGCGACACGGCTCTTACCCCGCAGGAAAGGGGCCTCCTCGCGAGGCATCTGATCGCGGAGAAGAACGTGACGCCGTCACCGGTAAAGCGTGTATACATCCCGAAGGCCAACGGCAAGACAAGGCCGCTGGGCATCCCGGTCATCCGTGACCGGGTGCAGCAGGCCAGGGTCAGGAACGCCCTGGAGCCCGAGTGGGAGGCCCGCTTCGAGGCGAGGAGCTACGGCTTCCGCCCCGGACGGGGCTGCCACGACGCGATGGCAGCGATCTTTCAGATCGTCGGCAAGAAGCAGGCTCACAGGGTGTGGGTGCTGGACGCCGACCTCTCGGCGGCGTTCGACGGCATCAGCCACCAGCACCTGATGACATCTCTCGGAAAATTCCCCGCAAGGGAAATGATCCTGGGATGGCTGAAGGCTGGGGTAATGGACAAGGGAAGGTTCGCGCCCACTCCGGAGGGAACTCCGCAGGGTGGCGTAATCAGTCCTCTTCTCCTGAACATTGCCCTCCACGGGATGGAAAAGGCAGCGGGCGTGGTCTACCGCAAGAAGGGCGCCCACAGGGCGGCCAAGGAAGACTCTCCCGCACTGGTGAGGTACGCGGACGACTTCGTGGTCATGTGTCACACGGAGGAGCAGGCGTATGAGTCGAAGCGACGGCTGGCGGAATGGTTCAAACCGAGGGGGGTGGCCTTCAATGAGGAGAAGACGAGAGTCGTACACCTCACCGAAGGCTTTGACTTCCTGGGGGGCAACGTCCGCCGGTACAGCAATGGAATCACTCTCATCAGGCCGAGCAAGGACGCCATGAAGAGAGCTGCGGCACGTATCAGGGAAATCATCCGGGAGAACCGGGGGCACGAGACCAAGCGTCTGATCGGTCACGTGAACTCGTTCATCCGGGGGTGGACCGCGTACTACCGGCCGTGGAGCTCGAAGGATGCCTTCAAACACCTCGACTGGCTTCTGTTCAACCAGCTCTGGCAGTGGGCGAACAGGAACCACCGGAGGAAGGGAAGGGTCTGGATCGCCAGCCACTACTGGAAACAGCGGATCAAGGGAAGTCAGAACCGCTGGATCTTCGGGGACGACACGGGGTACATCACTCCGGCCGCCCACACGAAGATCGTCCGTCACGTCCCGGTCATGGATTCACATTCGAAGGATGACCCGGCGCTGACGCAGTACTGGAAGGACAGGGCCAGCAAGCGGAGCAAGTTGGAGACGGAGAGCAAGTTTCTCCAGTCCCTGGCAGCGAAGCAGAAGGGTCTCTGCCCGGAATGCGGTCTGGATCTTGTAGAAGGCGCAGAGTTCGAACCGGACAACGTCCACGACTGGATCGCCTGGTTCGACGCGCGCCGAAAGGCCCTGAACGTGCACCACATGATCTACCGGGTGCACGGCGGGACCAACGACTACAAGAATCTGGTGCTCCTGCACACGCAGTGCCACCACCAGCGCCATGCTCTTGAGGGCAAGGCGCAGAGCAGCCCACAGGACGTGCTTGAGCCGGGTGCGGTGAAAGCCGCACGCCCGGTTCTGAGGGGGCCGGGGGTTCAGCAATGACCCCCGGCTACCCGACCCGCTTCGACCCGGAGACCCCGCTGGAGGAGACCATGGGCGCCCTCGCGTCCGCGGTCCAGCAGGGCAAGGCGCTCTATGCGGGTGTCTCCTCCTACACGGCGGAGCAGACGGCCGAGGCCGTGCGGATCCTGCGCGGGATGGGCGTGCGCCCCCTCATCCACCAGCCCTCGTACTCCATGATCAACCGCTGGACGGAGGAGGACGGCCTGCTGGACACCCTGGAGGACGCCGGCATGGGGTGCATCTCCTTCGCCCCGCTCGCGCAGGGCATGCTGACGGGCAAGTACCTGGGGGGCATCCCGGCCGACTCGCGCGCCGCGCAGGGCAAGTCCCTGGATCCGGACCTGCTCTCGGACGAGGTGCTCCGCCGGCTGACCGGCCTGAACGAGATCGCGGCCCGCCGGGGGCAGTCCCTCGCCCAGTTGGCGCTCAAGTGGGTGCTCCGCGACGAGCGGATGACCTCGGCCCTGATCGGCGCGTCGAGCGTGCCGCAGCTGGAGGAAAACGTGGCCGCGCTGGCGTCCGCACCGCTCACCGAGGCCGAGTTGAAGGAGATTGACTCCCTCGCCGTCTCCACCCCCGGCACCAACATCTGGGCCCAGCGCGGCTGACCTGCGCATTTGCCGCCAGGGGCGGCGGAGATGCAGGAAAACAAAAAACGGGCCGGTCCGTGGGGGGGATACGGACCGGCCCGAGGGGGGGGTTCCACCATAACCCTTCGTAAAGCATGCTGCGTGCATTGGCGCACCACGATTACGCTCCGAAACCACCCAGCAGCACTCCGGTGAGTGCTCCGGCGGCCATGAAGGGGCCGAACGCGTAGCCCTGACGGCCCTGTTCGGAGCCGAGCAGCAGCAGGAAGAGCCCGTAGAGGGCCCCGTAGAGGAGGCCGAGGAAGGCTCCCGCGGACCATACCCCCCACCCGTACCACCCAAGAGCGACCCCCAGCGAGAGCGCCAGCTTGACGTCGCCGAAGCCCATGCCGGCCGGGTTGATCAGATGGAGCAGCAGGTACGCGGCTCCGAGCGCGCCGCCGCCCAGCAGCGCGAGCCGCCAGGATCCGGCGGAGCCCGGCGCGAGGGCGGCCGCCCCCAGCAGCGCGGCGACGGCCGCGGCGAGCGGCAGGGTCACTACGTCGGGCAGCCGGTGCACAGCCCGGTCGACGAGGGCGAGCAGCACGAGCAGCGGGGCGAGGCCCGCGTAGGCCACCAGCTCCGGGCGCGCCCCGACAGCGGCCGCGAGCAGCGCGCAGACCCCGGCGGTGAGCACGGCCACGGGCGCGGCCCGGCGCCCGTAACCGTGCGGGGGCCCGGGCGGCTCCGTGGCCGGCCGGCAGCGGGCCGGGCCGACCCAGCCCGCCAGCCGGTGCCCCTGCGGGCAGCTGCCCCGCCAGGATTCCCCGGGCTCGACGGAGAGGCGGTACGCGGGACGCGGCAGCAGGAGTCCGGCGGCCACGCCGTACCCGGCGGCGAGAACGATCACGAGCGCACCCATCATCCGGCGACCGTAGGACACCCCCTAAGGTGGCCGCCATGGCGCACTGGCAGGACGGCCCCGCGGTACTGCGGGTCGGCGCGGACCCTACGGAGATCCCGCTCGAGGTCGCGGCCTCGTACGGGGCGCGGACCCGCGGGCTGCTCGGGCGGGACGGGATCGACGGCGCGATGCTGCTGACCCCCGCGGCGAGCGTGCACACGTTCCGGATGCGCTTCGCGATCGACGTGGCGTACCTCGACCGGGAACTCGGCGTGCTCGCGGTGGTCACGATGACGCCCGGTCGCCTCGGCCTGCCCCGGCTGCGCGCCCGGCACGTCCTGGAGGCGGCGGCGGGCGCCATGGCCGGCTGGGGCCTGCATGCCGGGGCCACCGTCACGGTGGACGTACCCGGGCGTCTCACGCTCCGCTAGGCGAGGCTGCCCGCTGGCGCTAGGTTGGGGCGGTTGAGCTGGGGTATCAGGGGAGCGGCATGACGGAGAACGCGCGGATCAAGGCGCTGGAGCAGATCATGCCGGCGACGCACGGCGCCGACGAGGACATCGACTGGCCGGCGGTGGAGGCCGTCTGGGGGACCCGGTTCCCGGCCGATTTCATCGCCTTCATGGGCCGCTTCGGCGCGGGCTCCATCAACGGCGAGGCCAGCATCCTGCTGCCGCTGCCCAAGCCCGGACTCCAGTGGGAACCGGCCGGGATGGCCGAGGAGACCGACAACGCCCGGCAGACCTGGGAGGCGGAGGGCGGCCGGTCCGCCTTCGACGTGGACCCTGAGTCGATCATCGCCTGGGGCGTCACCGGTGGGTCGGACATCCTGTGCTGGCTCACCTCCGACCCCGACCCGGACCGGTGGCCGGTCCTGGTCTGCGGGCGGCACACCGCCGATTCCTTCGCGGTGTATCCGTACGGCATGGCCGAATTCCTCTACCGGCTCTGCTCCGACGAGTTCGACGTGAGCCCGGTCAGCATCACCTTCTGGGACGGCGGCCACCTGAGCTTCGTGCACTGGCGCAAGGCCCAGCGGCGCTGGCAGGAGGGCCGCAATCCGGAGACGGGCGAGCCCGACCCGTACGCCGGCGAGTTCGCCGACTAGCCCGAACCACGGCCGCACCCGCAGCACCCGCAGCACCCGCAGCACCCGCACCCGAAAAAATCCCTGGAGCCTGTTTCCGAGACCGGAAACGGGCTTTTCGGCATGTCTACGCGCGTCCATTTCGTGGATCACATATCGGAAAATACCATTCGGAAAAGCTCCACTTGGAGCATTGACCACAAGTGGGCCCCCAATGGAATCAACCGCCCCTCCCTCAGGAGAGAATTCCGGCCAACGGGCCATCGAGGGACACCTCAACCCGGAGCGACTCATAAGTAATAACGGGATCCAAAAGAAAATCAGGGGAATACACCCGTGCGAAGAAGAATTTCCGGCACGACCGCCACCACGGCCGTGCTCGGTCTGCTGATACCGCTGGCCGGATGTGGTGGCTCCGGAGACAGTGCAGGTGACGGCGGTACGCTGCACCTGGTCGCCGCCGAATACGGCGACAGCCAGGCCACCAGTTCCAAGCCCTTCTGGGACAAGATGACGGCCGATTTCACCGAGCAGAACCCGGGAATCAAGGTCGACGTCAAGCTCCTGCCGTGGGCGGACATCGACCGCGAGGTCTCCCGTATGGTCAAGGCCGGCAAGGCGCCGGACATGGCGCTCATGGGCTCCTACTCGGACTTCGCGGCCCAGGGGGAGCTCTATCCCGCGGACGAACTCCTCTCGATCACCGCCGAGGCGAATTTCCTCCAACCGCTCGCCGACGCGGGCTCCGTCGGCAGCACCCTCTACGGCCTGCCCTTCGTGGCGAGCAGCCGCCTCCTGTTCTACAACGAGGCGCTCTTCGCCAAGGCCGGCATCAAGGAGCCCCCCAAGACCTGGTCCGATCTGAAGGCCGACGCCAAGGCGCTCAAGGACAAGGGCGTGAAGTTCCCGTACGCCCTGCCGCTCGGCCCGGAGGAGGCGCACGCCGAGGCGCTGATCTGGGAGCTGAGCAACGGCGGCGGGTACGCCGACAGCAGCGGGAACTACAGCCTGGCCTCCGACCAGAACATCGAGACCTGGAACTGGGTCAAGGAACAGCTGGTCGCTCCCGGACTCACCGGCCCGACCCCGCCCTCCCAGCTGAACCGCGCCGAGGCCTTCGCCGCCTTCCTGCGGGGCGAGGTCGGCATGGTCAACGGCTATCCCTCGCTCGCCCACGAGGCGCGCGCCAAGGGCATCGGTGTCGCCACCATCTCCATGCCCGTCTCGGACGACCTCGGCGTCGGGGAGGTGCCGCCCACCGTCGGTGTGGCCGACTGGATGATGGCCTTCAAGCAGAACGGGAAGCGCGCGGAGATCGGCAAGTTCCTGGACTTCATCTACCAGGACAAGAACCTGTCGGACTTCGCCGGCCGCTACCACCTGCTGCCGTCGACCGTCACCGCCTCGCGCACCCCGGCCGGGGGCGGCCTGGACAAGAACGACACGCAGTTCCTGAACGCGCTGCGCGGAGCGCAGCTCTACCCGGTGAACGACCCGTCCTGGCTGACGGTCAGCGACACCATCAAGCGCAACATCGGACGCGCCGTCGAACCGGGCGGCGAACCGAAGCTCGTCCTGGAAGACATCGCCTCGCAGGCCTCCCGGGCCTCCAAGAAGCACTGAGAGCGCCAAGAAGTCCCTCGACACGGGACCTTCGACCCATGCCGCAGACCACCCCGTGCGGCACCATGGCCACTACGGCACTTGATCCAAGGCCGCGGCCCAGTCGCCCGACGGGCACCCACAAGGTGCACGGGGCGGCCGGCCTCCACCCGGCCCCTCAGCGCTGCTGCCCGTGGTTCTCGGCGAACGCCGTCCGGTACTGCTCGCAGCTGGAGTTCCAGCGCAGCGTGCCCCCCAGCGTTCCGTAGCCCGAGCGCGTGACCGACCACTCCACCGTGTACTCCCCGGTGTCGCACGCGATCCGCTTGCCGCCCGCGACCTTCTCGCGCCCGGTCGGCGGCTTCCCCGCCAGCTCCTTGCGCACCTCGCCGACCTTGACCCGGTCCGCGTTGCGCAGCACGGCGTGCACGACGATCGGGTGCGCGCCCTCCTTGACCGTCACCGCCTTCTTGACCACCGTCGAGTCCGAGACCGACCAGGCGAACTCGTACGAGGGCAGCCAGGCCAGGGTCTTGGGGTCGCCGGAGCGGCGCTCGTACTCCGGCGCTGCCGCGGGCCCGGGGCGGTTGACCGTCTTGTACTGGATTCCCGGGTGGAAGCGGAGCTGCCCCTCCACCTTGTGCATCTCGTCCTTGGTCCACATCGACTTCATGGTCTTCTCGCCGCCCGCCGGGTCCTGGAGGTACACCGCGCCCTCCGCGGCGGTGGCGGCCTGCCCGAGGAGGGGCGCGAGGGCGGCCGAGGCGGTGGCGAGGACGAGAGCGGCGATGCGGGTGCGCTTCATGCCCGGTCCAACGGGGCCCTCCGGCGGGCCGGAACGACGCCGGGCGCGCTTTCACCCGTACGGGAACGCCCGGTTCCGGGAGCCCGGAGTACCCGGTGATCAACTCCCGTTGGCCGTGAGCGGATATGACGATGCGATCTACGGGGGATCCGATGAGCGAGTACGTGGACGGCACGGTGGCGGCGGGCTGGGAGCCGGTGCGGGAGGAGTTCGCGGCCTTCGCCGCGGCGCAGGCCCACTCGCCCGAGGCCCAGCTGGTCGTGCACCACCGGGGCCGGCGCGTGGTCGACCTGTGGGCCGGCGAGGACACCGACGGGGACACCGTCAGCGGGGTCTTCTCCCTCACCAAGGGCGCGGCGCACCTGGTGGTGGCGCTGCTCGTGCAGGAGGGCGTACTGGACCTGGACCGTCAGGTGTCCTCGTACTGGCCGGAGTTCACCGGTGACGGCAAGGAGCGGCTGACCCTGCGCCAGCTGCTCGCGCACCGATCGGGGCTGATCAACACGACCGAGGGCCTCGGCTACGAGGAGATCGCGGACGACGCGCTGATCGCGGCCCGGCTCGCCGCGCAGAAGCCGTTCTGGGAGCCGGGCGAGGCCTACGTCTACCACGCCTTCGTGATCGGCGCGCTGACCGGCGAGGTGGTGCGGCGGGCGACCGGCAGGTCGATCCAGGAGCAGTACGAGGAGCGCGTGCGCGCCCCGTACGGGCTGGACCTGTACCTGGGTCTCCCTGCCTCGCAGCAGGGCCGCTGGAAGCCGGTGCTGGAGATGCGGCCGACGCCCGAGCAGGCCGAGGCGTCGGCGGCGGGCGGGCGCCGGAGAACGACCGCCTGACGGCGGCGGTGCTGGGCGTGGCACGGGGGCTGGGGTCCGCGCGGGAGTCCGGCAAGGAATCCGGCAAGGAGTCCGCTCAGGCCTGACCGGTTTCGAAGCGGCTGATCCGGCCGCCGCCGGGGGCGATGACGAAGCGCCAGGTGGTACGCATCTCGCCCCAGGTGTCGTTGCGGTAGTTGACGAGCAGGGTGCGGCCGCCGTCGGACTCGGACTGGACGTCCATGTGGCCGCCGGAGTCGAAGACCTCCCGGTCGATCCAGTCGTGCAGATCGCGGTCGGAGCCGTCGTCGGACATGGTCGCGTCGGCGGTCAGGACCGCGAGGAAGGCGGCCTTGTCGTGCGCGTTGACGGCGGCGACGAGGGCGCCGACCACCGGGTCGGACAGTCGGGCGGGGGCGATGGCCACAGGAGCCTCCTGGTCGGTCGTACGTGCGCACGTGCGCACGCGCCCGACCAGGGAACAACGCGGACGGGGCCGCGCGGTCGACCGTCACCCGTTCGCCCGGCGGACGGCGTGTCAGGACCCGCCGGAGCCGCCGGAGCCGCTCGCGGCGTCCGGGGCGTCGGACGCTTCCGGGGCGTCGGGGGCGGTACGGACGGGGAAGCCGGTGGGCCGGCCCTGCTCCTTCAACCAGGCCAGCACCTGGTCGAGGGCGTCGACGGTCTGGGCGCGGTTGCCGCCGCCGTCGTGGAAGAGCACCGTGGGGCCGTTGCCGATCTCGCGCTTGACGGCGCCCACGATGGCGGCGGTGCCCGGCTTGTCGAAGTCCTTGGTGTCGACGTTCCAGCCGAGCGGCCGCATGCCGTGCGCGGCGGCGATGCGCCGGCTGTCGGGGGTGAACGCGCCGCCCGGGGCGCGGTAGTAGTCGACTTTCGCGCCGCCGCCCGCGGCTTCCTCGATCAGCTTCTTGGCCTCCAGGATCTGCTGTTCCTGGTAGGCGACGGGCTTCTTGTCCATGGCGGTGTCGTGGTTCATGGTGTGGTCGCAGAGCCGGTGGCCGGCCGCGACCACCTTCTTGACCAGGTCGGGGTGGGCCTTGGCCTGCGGTCCGACCATGCAGAAGGTCGCCTTGACGTCGTGCCGCCGCAGTACCTCCAGGACCCTCGGGGTCCAGCGGGGGTCCGGGCCGTCGTCGATGGTGATGTTGACGGCGTTGCCGCCGCTCTCGGAGGCATGGGCTATGCCCTCGGGTATCCCCTGCGGCCGACCGTCGTCACCGCGGCCGGAGTTGTCCGTGGCACCGGGCCGGGCCACGTTCTGCCGGGAGGCGGCGGTTCCGCCCGGCTCGACCAGGGCGGTCACTCCCCACGCGGTCGCCGCGACGGCCACGGCCGAGGCCACGACGGCGGCCCCCGCCCGGACGCCCTTCTTGTTCGCACGCGCCAAGAAACTCATGAACTGTCCACTCCCCATCCGCTTTGCGAGCGTTCTGTGGATCAGGACGTTCATCCCCGCTGGGAAGTTCCAGTCAAATAGCCGCCAAGCTGCATGTAATGGGACCCATGGGACCGATGGGGCTTTAGTCCTCCACGGAGTTCCCTACCTGCCCAGGCGAACGGGCCTGAAACGGGGCAAGTCCATGCTTGCGGGCCGGTGCACCCCAAGTGCGCGCACGCGCAAGGAGGTTCACCGACGGACAGGTCGGCGGCCCGGACCACCATGGCCGTACGCACGACGAGCCCGCCCGGCCGGCGGACGAACCGACCACCCTCCGCCCGGGCCGCAAACTGGTGACGGAAGTCCCGCCCTCCCGGCCGGACCGGCGGGCGTTGGTGAACATCACCCCGTCCCGGGCCCGCGCCGATGCGCCGGCGCACTCCTGCGAGACGGACGACCCCGAGCAGCCGCGCCCCGACATGCCGGAAGGCGGCGCCACCGGTCGTCCCGGTGGCGCCGCCTTCCGGCGGGTGCGGTGCGTGCGCGGTCAGTGCGCGAGCGACTCCTGTGCGGCCGGGGCCGCCTTGTCGCCGTCCGCCGGGGCCGACGGGCCCGACGGGCCCGCGCCGCGGAGGGGGACTTCCTTGACGAACCAGGCCGCCGCGAAGCCCAGTACGGCGATGGCCGCGCCGAGCAGGAACGCGGAGTGCGTGCCGGCGGCCACCGCGTGCTGGTAGGCGTCGCGTACCACTTCGGGCAGCTTGGCCAGGCTCGCCGCGTCCAGCTGGGCGGAGCCCGCGGCTCCGGCCGCCTCCGGGCCCAGGCGCTCGGACATGGTGTCCGTGACGCGGGTGGTGAACAGGGAGCCCATCAGGGCCACACCGAAGGAGCCGCCGAGCGTACGGAAGAGGGTCGCCGAGGAGGAGGCGACTCCCATGTCCTTCATCTCGACGCTGTTCTGCGCGACGAGCATGGTGATCTGCATCAGGAAGCCGAGACCGGCGCCGAGGACCGCCATGTAGACGCCGGACATCAGGCGCGTGGTGTCGGTGTCCATGGTCGCGAGCAGGAAGAGCCCGACGACCATGAGCCCGCCGCCGACGATCGGAAAGATCTTGTACTTGCCGCTGCTGGTGGTGACGCGGCCCGCGATCAGCGAGACGAGCATCATCGAGAGCAGCATGGGCAGCAGGAGCAGACCCGAGTTGGTCGCGGAGGCGCCCTGGACCGACTGCTGGAACAGCGGGAGGTAGAGCACGCCGCCGAACATCGCGAAGCCGACGAGGAAGCCGATCACGGACATGAGGGTGAAGTTGCGGCTGCGGAAGATGTGCAGCGGCATGACCGGCTCGGCGGCCTTGGTCTCCACGTAGAGGAACGCGGCGGTCGACAGGACGCCGACGGCGATGAGGGCGAGGATCTCGACGGAGCCCCACGCGTACTCGGTGCCGCCCCAGGTCGTCACGAGGACGGTGGAGGTGATGGCGATGGTCAGCAGCGCCGCGCCCAGGTAGTCGATCTTGCCCTGCGCCCGCTTCTTCGGCAGGTGCAGCACGGCGGTGACCATGGCCAGCGCGACCGCGCCGAGCGGCAGGTTGATGTAGAAGGACCAGCGCCAGCCCATGTGGTCGGTGATGGTGCCGCCGACCAGCGGGCCGCCGATCATGGCGAGGGCCATCACGCCGGCCATCATGCCCTGGTACTTGCCGCGCTCGCGGGGCGGGATCAGGTCGCCGATGATCGCCATGACGCCGACCATCAGACCGCCGGCGCCGAGGCCCTGGATCGCGCGGAAGCCGATCAGCTGGCCCATGTCCTGGGCCATTCCGCTGAGCGCGGAGCCGATCAGGAAGATGACGATGGAGGCGAGGAAGGAGCCCTTCCGCCCGTACATGTCGCCGATCTTGCCCCAGATGGGGGTGGAGGCGGCGGTGGCCAGCGTGTAGGCGGTGACCACCCACGACAGGTGCTCCAGACCGCCGAGCTCGCCGACGATCGTGGGCATCGCGGTGCCGATGATCATGTTGTCGAGCATGGCCAGCAGCATCGCGATCATGAGCGCCATGAGGACGACCCGTACGCTGCGCGGCTTCACCTCCTCCGAGGTCCCCGCAGGCTTGACTGTGTCCACCATGTCCACTCCCCTGGCCCTACTACTCGCACTCGTCCCGCACTGGCACTTACTTGCCGCCCGGCTAGTTCACTACAATGGGGAAGGTAGACCCGCAACTAGCCGGGCGTCAAGTAAGTAATCTTGGGAGAGCCATGTCCAGCAGCAGTCCGCAGCGACGCCGCGGCGACACGCGTCAGCGCATCCAGGACGTCGCACTGGAGCTCTTCGCGGAACAGGGCTACGAGAAGACGTCGCTGCGCGAGATCGCGGAGCGGCTGGAGGTCACGAAGGCGGCGCTGTACTACCACTTCAAGACCAAGGAAGACATCATCATCAGCATCTTCGAGGACCTGACGCGGCCCATCGACGAGCTGATCACCTGGGCCCAGGACCAGCCGCGCACCCTGGAGACCAAGCGCGAGGTGCTGCGCCGCTACAGCGAGGCGATGGCGGGCGGCGCGGTGCTGTACCGGTTCATGCAGGAGAACCAGGCGACGACGCGCGAGCTCAGCATCGGCGAGACCGTCAAGAAGCGGCTCTTCACGCTGGTGGAACTGCTCCGCACGCAGGACGGCCCGCTGACCGACCAGGTCCGCTGCGTCAGCGCGCTGTTCACCCTGCACGCCGGGATGATGTTCCTCCAGCACGTGGAGGGCAACCCGGAGGAGACCCGCCTGGCGGCCCTGGAGGTCGCCACGGACCTCATCACCCAGGCCCACCACCAGGCGTAGGCCCGGCCGGCCCTCCCGGCCCGCCCTTGCCGGGGAGCGGGGCGGGCCGGGACGGAGGCGATGGGATCCGGACGCGGCGGCGCCCGCCCGCCCGCCCGGCTGTGCGGCTGGGCGGCTGGGCGGCCGGGCGGCTGGGCGGCCGACTCCGTCAGGCGAGGCGGCGGTCCTCGGCGGCGATCGGGACGTCGTTGATGCTGGCCTCTCGCCGCCTCATCAGGCCGTCGTCGGCGAACTCCCACTGCTCGTTGCCGTGGCTGCGCCACCACTGGCCGGTGGCGTCGTGCCACTCGTACTCGAAGCGGACGGAGATGCGGTTGCCGGTGAACGCCCACAGCTCCTTGCGGAGCCGGTAGTCGAGCTCGCGCTCCCACTTGTCGGCGAGGAACGCGCGGATCTCTGCGCGCCCGGTGAGGAAGCGGTCGCGATTGCGCCAGACCGAGTCCTGCGTGTACGCGAGGGCGACGCGCTCGGGATCACGACTGTTCCAGGCATCCTCGGCGGCCTGGACCTTGGCGAGGGCGGACTCCTCGGTGAAGGGCGGCAGGGGCGGGCGTAGGGCAGGGGCGGCGTCGGTCATGACGGTGTCACCTCTCACGTCTCACGTCTCAAAAGCGGAGAACGATCGTTCTCTGCTCGGCCGACTCTACGAGAACGCTCGTTCTCCACGCAAGGCGCATCTGGACTACGCTGCCCGCATGGACGATGAAGAGGCCCGCACCCGGCTCCTGGACGCCGCGGAGGAGCTGTTCTACCGGCACGGCATCCAGGCGGTGGGCATGGACCGGATCCGCACCGGGTCGGGGGTCCCCCTCAAGCGCCTCTACCGGATCTACCCGGCCAAGGAGGCCCTGGTCACCGCGTACCTGGAGCGCCGCGACCGGCGCTGGATCGCCGCCCTGCGCGAGGCCGTGACGGGCACCCCGGAGCCGGTCCTCGCCGTCTTCGACTGGCTGGCGGCGTGGTTCTCGGAGCCGGACTTCCGCGGCTGCGCCTTCCTCAACGCTCACGGCGAACTCGGCGCGGCCGCGCCGACGGTCGTCCACACCCACAAAGCGGAACTCCATGCCCTGCTGGCCGAACTGGCGCCCGCCCCCGCCCTCGCCGACCAGCTCCTGATCCTGGCGGAGGGCGCGACCGCGGTGGCCGCCCTTGACCCGGGCCCGGAGCCGGCCCGCAGGGCCCGCGAGGTCGCCGCACTCCTCCTCCGGGCCCACCCGGTGGTGACGTAGCGGCGGAGTCCCCTCCCGGACCGGTCACCTTCCGGCGGGCCGCTCCGTCAGCGCTGTGCAACCCCCGTCGCCACCAGGTTCGCGCGGCACACCAACTCGGCGGGCAGGGTCGTCAGCGACTCGGTCCTGCCGGCCGAGACGCCGCCCGCTCCGGGGAGACCCCCGTACGCCTCAACCTGATCGCGGCCCTGCGCGAGGCCACGGTGTTCACCGACGCCGAGCGGTCGGCCCTGGAACTGACGGCACAGGGCACGCGCATAGCCGACGCCGCCGGCGGCGTCACGGACACGTCCTGGGCGATCGCCGCCGAGCACCACCGGCCGGGCCGCTCCGGCTGATCGGACCCACCGGGGGCCGGATACGGGGAACCGGTCTGGGTACGCGTACTCACGACAGGGCTCCGGATCTTCCCCATCATGGATGGAGAGGGAGTCCACAGAACCGGGGGAATCCGATGAACGCACGCACGCTCGTCCGTCTGACCTTCGCGAACCCCGCTTCGGTGATCTACCTGAGCCTCGTCGGCGTCGCCGTGGCCATCGCGACGGCCGTCACGCTGTTCGCCCCGGACCCCGGGTTCGTATGGGTCCTGCCCGCCATGTGCGCGTTCCCGCTGTTCCTCTTCGTCACGCTGGCCGAGGGGGCGATACGCGGGGAGGGCGACCCTCAGACATGGCTCCTCGTCACCGAGATCATCCTCTGCGTACTGGCTCAGTCGCTCATTCTGGGAATGATCGTGGAAGCATCCCGCGGCCGCCTCCGGCGACGGCCGCGGACCAGCTGACTAACCGGCGCTGCGCGGGAAGGTGATCTCCACGCGACGGTTCTTCTTGCGACCTTCCTCGGTGCCGTTGTCGGCGATCGGGTAGTCCTCGCTGTAGCCGCGGACATCGAAGACGACACTCGGATTGGTCACGGTCTTGACCAGCTCGGCCTGCACGGCATCGGCCCGCTTCTTGGAGAGCTCCTTGCCGTGCTCGTAGCTCCCCTGGTCGTCGGTGAACCCGAACACCCGGATCCGGGTGGCCTTCTGCTGATTGATCTCCTGCGCGATGGCCTGGATACGAGCGGAGGCCTGGGCAGTGAAGACGGCGCTGTCCTCGGGGAACAACACCTCGGACTGGAGCGCCATCATGACGGTCTGATTGGTCTCCTGCCGCCGCTGCTCCCCACCGAGATCCTCGACGACCTCGGCGATGTCGAGCACCTTGACGGGAGCGAGAGTCCCGCCCTGAGGAATCTTCAAGCCGGGGGCATTGGAGTCGATGGGTACGGGCGCGGACGCGGATGGCTCCGTGCCGGGCGGGGCGGACGGCTTGACATCATCGGCGTGAGCAACCGTCGCACCGACTGATTGAACGCCGGCGATGACGAGCCCGACGACGGCTGTGGCGGCGAGGACGCGGTGGCGTTTGGTCATGGGGTCACCCGGAGAGTTTGACGGTCGCAGTGGCGAAGGTGGGGAGGCTGAGGTCCACCTCAACGGTGCTGGTCGGAGGAGCGGGGAACTGCGCGAAGAACGGCATGGTCTGGCCGGCCTCGATGATGTTCAGCCCAGTCGTGCACAGACACCGGCCATCGGTGTCCCGGAGCACGTAGTACCTCTTCTTGCCGACCTTGTCGACCAGGGTCACGCCGGCTACGGAGACACCACTGGAGTTCAGCTCATTGCCGCGCCACGGCGCGGTGTTCACATACGCCGCACTGCCGGTGTTCTTCAACTGTCCTTCGACGGTCAGGAACCCTCCGGCGTCCCGGGCAGCCTTGTTGATCGTCAACACCATGCCCGATTCGCCGTTCACCGTGGCGATGACCTGGGCCGGCGGGGCATCCGCGCTCTTCGCCGCTCCGGACGGGGCCGCCTCACCGCCTCCCTGCGGCTTCGCCGACGTCGACGCGGCGGGCTTGTCGGACTTCCCCTCGCCCCCACACCCGGTCAGGGCAAGGGCCAGGACCGCCACCATCCCCACAACCGCCTTCCCGTGGGCCGCGCGCCGCCGAACACTCATGTACTTGGCTTCCTTGTCTCTCGGTCGTCAGTCGATCAGGCGTATGTCGAACAGAACCGCAGCCAGCGAACGCCACACGCGCGG
Source organism: Streptomyces sp. NPDC097617 (assembly GCF_044761485.1). Classification (NCBI taxonomy): domain Bacteria; kingdom Bacillati; phylum Actinomycetota; class Actinomycetes; order Kitasatosporales; family Streptomycetaceae; genus Streptomyces; species Streptomyces sp. NPDC097617. The sequence continues at coordinate 17,806 of NZ_JBIWCL010000008.1, read as the reverse complement.
TTGGGCAGGGTCGTAGTCCACAACGACCCCTTTCGCGCAGGAGAACTTGATCGGCCCGGGCGGCTCCGGTGTCGGCCCCGAGCCGCCGTCGCCCCCCGACTCCCCGGCTTTGACGTGGCAGCGGGGAACGATCTCCGCCGTCGCGTCCGCTCCGCCACGCTTGCCGCTCGTACCGGGGACGACGGAGTCCCCCACCGTTCCGTTCGTCATCGACCGAACGGTGAACCGGGTACCTGACGGGCTGCACTCCACCGTCGCGTCGTTCATGGCGGCGAAGTCCTGCGCCGCCGCACAAGCGTCGGCGGAAGCGTCGAATCGATTGCCCAGCAGGACCTGGTCCCACTCCTCCGGCGAGAGGGTGGCGAGGTTCACGCCGGGCAGCAGGGTGTCTCTGGCCTCGCGCGCGGCCGCGAGCGCGGCGGCGTCCGCAGCGCCCTGCGCGTTGCTGCGGACGATCGCCGCCTTGCCGATGGTGAAATACGCCAGAGCAGCGAAGAGGAGACCCGCCGCAAGGACGACGTAAATCGGGAAGGCCTGACCGCGGTCACCGCCGAATCTGCGCCATGTCACTTTCCTGCAGTGATACTCGCGACGGCAGCAGTGATCTTGGTGGTAATGGCCTGGCCGATGCCGGTACCGATGATCGCACCGATGATCACGACGACCACCAGGATGATCCCCAGATATTCGAATGCCGTCTGGCCTCGATCCCTCACACCCTTGCCCTCGTACCGCTTGCGCATCCTCGCCACGGTCTTCTGCAACATGGGGGTTCCCTCCCGGGCCGGTACCGCTGTCGATCTGCGGACCGTACGGCGAGTCACCAGTCGTAACCAAGGGTCCCGGGGCCCAATTACGGACCCACTGCGCACTCTGTCTACCCATGACCGGTCACTCCTGGACGGGCGGTTCCCAGCCAGCGGGCTATCGCCTCGCTGCGAGTGGCGCTCTGGAGCTTCGCGAAAATGCGGTTGATGTGGTTCTTGACGGTCTTCTCACTGATGAAGCAGGCAGCCGCGATCTGCTGATTGCTCATCCCGGACGCGATCAAATCCATGATCTCCACCTCCCGGGAACTCAGCCCGAAGACAACTGAGTTGTGCATCCGCTCTGAAGACTGTGCCACAGTTCGTTGCGGATGCGAAGGGGACCGGACTTCCGCGAGGAGTGCACTTGCCGCTGTCGGGGTGAAGTGGGGGCGACCCAACGGGGCATCCCGTACCGCCCGGAGCAGATCGTCCGTCGTGAACTCACCATGCACGAGGTAGCCGCCGGCGCCCAACAGCAATGCTTCACAGATGATTTCGGCTTCCTTGCTGTACGTCAGCATCAGCACCGGAGCCATCTGCACCAGGTGCGGCAGCGCCGAGATCCCGTCCACCCCCGGCATCCGGACGTCCAGCAGGATCACGTCCGGGGCATGCCGACGGGTCAGGCTCAGGGCCTCGCGGCCGTCCGCAGCCTGAGCTATGACGTCGAGGTCCTCGGCCGCGCACAGGATGGCCGCGAGGCCCGCCCTGATGACCGGGTTGCCATCGGCAATGAGAACGCTCAGTCCCGCCATCGCTCAGCCACCGCCGAACAGCGCGCCGAAGTCGACGTTCGCTCCGTAGACGAAGCCGCACACGAGGAGGATGAGCGTGCCCGGCAGCATGAACATGGTCACGGCGAACGTCGCCTTGGGGACGGCCCGGGCCGCGCGACGGCGGGCGTTCTGTGCGTCTGTACGGCGCATGTCCTCGGCGATCGCGATCAGCGTGTCCACGATCGGAGAGCCGAGTTCCTCGCCCTGCTGGAGGGCCGTAACGAACTGCGCGACCTGTTCGCTGTCGTTGCGGCGCCGTAGCTCGTCGAACGCCTGGCGACGGCTGACACCCATGTCCATCTGCTGGAGCGTGATACGGATTTCGTCCGCCCACGGACCCTCGTACTTGTCCGCCACTCGGGCCAGCGCCTGCCGGAAGCCCAGCCCGGCGCTCACCACCACGGCGAGTACATCCAAAAAGTCGGGGAGGGTCCGCTCAATGTGGTCGCGGCGGATCCGGATGGCCGACCACAGGCCGACCTCGATCCAGAACAGGCCGAAGGCCACCATGAGCAGGGCGGCGACCAGCTGGCCGTTGATCAGCATGGAGAAGGCGCCCAGAGCACCCAGGGCCCCGTACACCGCCCGCCGGGCGGCGTACCGGTCGATCGTCAGGCCGGCCGGGTTGCCCGCCATGTCGATCTGACGGCGCTTGCGGGCGACCCGGGCCGGGCCCATCGAGCTGAGTACCAGGGGCGCCCAGCGGATTCCCATACGGTCGACGAGCGAGCCGACCGCTGTCGTACGGGTGGCTCCCACCTCCAGGGCGAGCGCGAGGTCACTGGGCAGTTTCACGTCCGCGCGGTAGAGGCGGATGCCGTGAAAGGCTCCGAGGACCGACAGGGCCACGGCGATTGCGAGAAGAAGTCCGATCATCGTCCCGTCCGCCCCTTCACACGTCGATCTTCGACAGGCGGCGGATGAGCAGGAAGCCCAGAGCGAAGAGGCCGAGGGCGATGAGAACGGCCGTCTGGCCGAGGAACGCACCCGTCATCCGGTCCAGCGCGCCCGGCATCATCATGTCGACCAGCAGAAGCGAGCCCAGTCCGAGGGACGGTACGAGGTAGGCCGTCACCGTCACCTGGGACAACTGGGTACGGATCTCCCGACGGGTCTCCTTGCGCTGCTCCAGTGTCACCGTCAAGTTCCGCAGGCTGTCGACGATGGCGCCACCCGCCCGGGCGGACAGGACCAGGGTGGAGACCAGTACGACGAGCTCACGGGACGGGAGGCGTTCGGTGAGCTCCCCGAGAGATTCCTCGATGGAGTGACCCACGGCGAGACGGTCCGCGACGCGCGCGAGTTCCTCACCGGCCGGAGCCTCCAGTTCCTCGGCCGCGATGCCGATGGCCGTGCGCAGGGCCAGCCCGGCCTGGGTGGCGTTGGCCAGGATGCGGGCCAGGTCGGGAAGTTGATTGATGAACCGTTCCGTACGCCGGGCACGCTGCCAATTGAGGAAGGCGTTCGCCGCCCAGACGCCGATCGCACCCGCCACCGGCCCGAAGAACGGCGCGAGGAGGGATGCCGCGATGAGCCAGACGCCGACGATCGAACCCAGTATGTAGACGAAAAACTCGCCCGGTGTGAGGTCCAGGCCGGTGGTCGCCAGCTTCAGCTCGAGGCTGCGGCCGAGTTTCGTCTTGCGCAACCGACGGTCGACCGTCCGGAAACGGCGCCGCCGTCCCAGGGGCTCCGGCATGCCGCTCGCCGAGAGTCGTTCGATCAGCGCGGCACGCTGGGCACGGCCGGCCATATACGCCTGGAGGCCCACGACGACGAGTACGCAGGTCAGCAGCGTGGCGCCGAGGGTGGCGAGGATCAGTGGGTTCACAGGGCGGTCCGGGTGATGCGGGCGGTGAGGGGATCCTCCGGCGCGACGCCGAAGGCCTGCGGGATGGGCTGGTTGTTCATGTAGAGGCGTTCGGCGATCCGGCGGGGCAGCGGGTAGTACTCGAAATAGCCGTGCACCCGTCCGTCCGCGCTCATCGGCTGCGCCCCGAAGCAGCACACCGTGGTGATCCGGAAGGGTTCGCGGCCATGTGATTCGAGGACGGAGATCTCGGTGATGCGGCGCGAGCCGTCGCCGAAGCGGGTCAGCTGCACGATGACGTTCACCGCGCTGTTGATCTGGTCCTGAAGGGCCTCGAAGGGGATCTCCACCTCCGACATGGAGGCGAGGGTCTGCAGGCGCATCAGGGCGTCCGCGGAGCTGTTGGCGTGGACGGTGGCCAGGGAGCCGTCGTGGCCGGTGGACATCGCCTGGAGCATGTCGAGGGTCTCGCCGCCGCGGACCTCGCCGACGATGATGCGGTCGGGGCGCATGCGCAGGGAGTTGCGTACGAGGTCGCGGATGGTGATCTGGCCCTTGCCCTCCACGTTCGGCGGGCGGGATTCGAGGCGGATGACGTGGGCCTGCTGGAGCTGGAGTTCGGCCGAGTCCTCGATGGTGATGATGCGTTCGCCCTCCGGGATCAGTCCGGAGAGGGCGTTCAGGAGGGTGGTCTTGCCGGTACCGGTGGCCCCGGAGACGATCACGTTCATCTTCGCCGCGACCAGACCCGACAGCAGGAGCAGCATCTGCTCGTCGAGCGAGCCGAGGGCGATCATCTCGTGCAGGGTGAAGGCCCGCGGGAAGCGGCGGATGGTGAGGGTGGCTCCGGTCAGCGAGAGCGGCGGGATGATGACGTTGACGCGCTCGCCACTGGGCAGGCGCGCGTCGACCATCGGATTGGCCTCGTCCACGCGCCGGTTGACGGTGGAGACGATGCGTTCGATGGTCTGCATGAGCTGCTCGTGCGAGGCGAAGCGGATGGGGAGCTGCTCGACGCGTCCGGCGCGCTCGACGAAGATCTGGTCGGGGCCGTTGACCATGATCTCGGAGATCGAGGCGTCTTCGAGGAGCGGTTCGAGGACGCCGAGCCCGAGGGCCTCGTCGACGACGCGGCGGATCAGCTGGGCGCGCTCGACCGTGGAGAGGACGGGCCCCTCGCGGCTGATGATGTGGCCGAGTACGCGTTCCAGGCGCGCCCGGCGCTCGGCGGGCGCGAGCGCGGACATCTCGGCGAGGTCGATCTCCTCCAGCAGCTTGGCGCGGTAGGAGGAGACGAGCCGGCCGTCCTCGCGGGGGCTGTGCCGGTCGTCGGGGGTGTTGACCCGGGAACGCAGGCTCATGGTCCGGTCACCTTCGGGTCGTTGTTGGGCATGACCGCCGTCGCCACCGCGTCATCGATGCGGAGCCCCGGCACAATCGCGTTGATCTTGATGGTTACCGTCGCGGTCACCGCGTCGCCTCCGGGCGGTACGGAGACGTCCGCGTCGAGCCCCTCCCGTATGGCCGCCCGTCCGGCGGCCACACCCCTGCCGGGATGCTGAGCCTCCACGCGCGCCGCCGTCCGGGCGGCCGTGTCCGCCTGCTCGTGGACGTATGCCACCCAGCCCAGCTGGATCCCGCAGAGCGCGACGAACAGCAGGATCGGCACGAAACCGATGTACTCGATGGCCACTTGGCCCCGGTCCGAGCGCATGCGCCTCTTCACGTCAGTTCCCCTCCCTCTCCATCGCCGCGCCGCCCGAGCCCTCGATCCGGCCGAAGTTGAGTCCCGGGTAGAGGACGGGGATCTGGAGCGTGACCCGCGCCTTGTAGACGTCCCCCGACCGGAAGCAGGCGGACTGCAATCCCCACGCCTCGCTGATGTGCTCCGCCGCCGCCGCCACACACGCCGCGCGCCCCTTCACCGCCCCCGCCCGCGCCGCCTCGTCCGCCGCGTTGCCCGCCAGGGAGAAGGCGTACCCGATCAGTACGCACTCCCACACCGCCGCCACGAGCAGCAGGATCAGCGGCACCGTGCCGACGAACTCGATCGCCACCTGGCCCCGGTCCCCGCGCCCCGGTCTGCGGGCGGGCATGCGTCAGCCCTCCCGGCCGCGGCGCAGGCGGGCCACCGGGCCCGAGGCGCGGACCGCCAGGGTGGCGCCCGTGGTGGTGGCGGACTCCGTGCGCGGGGTGGCCGGGTCCGGGGTCGACAGGAGGCCGAGTTCGCCCGCCAGGGTCCACAGGGCCTGTTTGACCGTCGAGCGGTTGTCGAGGTCCTGGACGCGGCCCGCGTCCACCACCGCCTGGAGTTCCTTGAAGGCGGCCGGGACCGGGGTGCGGGTGGCGCGGGTCTTGGTGATCTTCTCGATCAGGGCGGGCTGGATCTCCGTGTGCTTGCTCCAGCGGTTGACGACCATCGCCGTGTCCTCCGCCTTGCGCACCTGGAGCCTTTCCCACATCCGGACCATCCGCTTGGCCGCCCGTACCGCGACCACGTCCGGCGTGGTGACCAGGACCGCCACGTCCGCCATCTCCACGGCCGCCGCGTTGGCTCCGGTGACCTGGGTCCCGCAGTCGACGACGACGAGTTCGTAGCGGCTGCGCAGGGCTGCGAGGATGTGCCGCGCGGCCCGGTCGTCGACCTCCTCGCCGCGTTCCCCGTCCGCCGGGGCCAGCAGCAGGGCCAGGCCCGAGGCGTCGTCGTAGACGGCGTCCTGGAGGACCCGCGGCGAGATGTCCTGGATCCCGGCGAGGTCGGCGACCGAGCGCCGGAACTGCACGTCGAGGTACGAGCCCACGTCGCCCGCCTGGAGGTCCAGGTCGACCAGTGCGGTGCGCCGTCCCGAGGCGGCCGCGGCCAGTGCGAACTGCACGGCGGTGAAGGTGGTGCCCACACCGCCCTTGGCTCCGGTGACGGTGACGACCCGCCCGCCCGGGCCCGTGAAGACGTCGGTGCCGGCGCCCCCGCCCAGGTGGCGGCGTACGCCCACTGACCACTGGGCGGCGGCCTGGACGCGGGCGGCGAGTTCCTCGTAGGAGAGCGGGAGGCCGATCAGGCCGCGCGCGCCCGAGTCCATCGCTGCGGAGAAGAGCCCGGGGCCGGCGTCCGAGGAGATCAGGACGACGCCCACCGCCGGGAAGCGCAGGGCGACTTCCCGGATGAGCTCCAGGGCTGGGACGGGGCCGATCCGCTCGTGGACCAGGACGACCTCGGGGAGTTCGTCGATGGATTCGGCGGCGAGGCGGGCGAGGGTGTCCAGGAGCGTGGTCGCGTCGGGGACCGGGGCGGCCGGCTCCGCGGCCGGGAGCTGGCTGAGCAGGGTCACGATGGCGCGCGCGGCGTCCGGGTCGCTGACCGCGGGGAGGATTCGGGTGGTCATCCGGGCCTCACCTGTCCCCGTCGAGGGTGTACGTGCGGTCGCCCGGGGCGGGCGCCGAGTCGGTGCCGGGGGCCACCAGGGCCAGGCGTACGTGCTCCGCGAAGGACTCGGCGTACGCGACGCGCTGGGTGTCCTTGGTGCTGAGGGCGAAGGTGATCGGTACGGCCTCGGCCGGGCCCTTGCGGTCGCTGTCCTTGTCCAGGGCGGTGAGTCTGCCGACGCCGAGGACCCGGGCGTTGGCGACGATGATCACCGAGCGCGAGGGGTCGGTGTCCTTGGCGCCCTTGAAGGTCGCGAGGATGTTGACCTTGGCGCCGGAGGTGATCTTGCCGGCCACGCCGGTGGCGGCGTCGATCATGATGGCGATCTCCTGCTCACCGGGCTGCAGCTGCGGCCGGTCGACGAACATGTCGGCCTGGAGCAGCGAGCCCTTCTTCAGGGTGGTGAGGGCGATCTTGTCCTTGAGCGCGCCGAGGTCGGAGACGGCGGTGTCGGAGAGCCACCGTTTCGGGATCCGGACCTCCTCGAACTGTCCTGCCGACAGCGGGCTGTACGGCGCTATGTCGCCCTTGGCCCGGTAGGCGACGACCTCGGCGCCGACCTTGGAATTGACGTCGCCTATCACCACGAGGACCCCGGCGAAGGCCCCCAGTGCGCACAGGACCGACAGGAGCAGCAGGATGACGCCGCGGCGCTGGCGTGAGTTCATGGGCCTTACCTACCTCGCCGTTCTTCATTCATTCGTGCGTTCGAGTGATCAGGGTCTGGAACGGGCGGTACTCGCGGGCGGCGGCGGCGCGGTGAGCGGCGCCGCGCAGAAGCCGCAGCGGTCGCCGATGAGTTCGAGGCCGCACCAGCGGCACTCCTCCCGGCGGACCGAGGCGACCAGCTGGTAGAGCACGGACAGGTCCGGGATGCCGGCGGCGAACTCGATGAGCTTCGGGGTGCCCCACCAGCCGGGGGACGCGGCGGGCAGCGGGTTCTCCATGACGCCCTGGACCTGCCAGGCGGGGGCCAGTTCGGCCGTGACCCAGTCGGAGGTGAGCTGGCCGCGGGCGAAGGTGAGGTGCGTGGCGAAATCGGGGCCCGCGGGCATGGCCCCGCCGCGGGGGCCGTGCGCACCCTGCGAGCCCGCGCTCAGCTTCGCCAGGTGCGGCTTCGGGTGGGCCATGACGGCGAACTGCGCGCTCGGCGACCAGGACCTGGCGTGCGCCCCGAGCCCGACCGGGACCCGGACCCGGTCGAGTTTGGCGACCGAGCCGAGCAGGGCGCCCGCGTAGATGTAGTGGGACAGCAGCCTGGCCGCGGAGGCGATGATTCCGGGGCTGAAGTCGCAGACGCTGAGCTGGCGCAGCTGACGCACCAGCAGAGCGGTTCCCAGCGGCGGCAGATCGATCCCGATGAGCGCGATCCGGTCGGTTTCCAGGATGGCGCGCACGGTGTGCAGGCGCTGGACGGTGGCGCGCGGCAGCCACGGCGGTACGAGGGCCACGAGGTGGCCGTGCCGCTCCAGCAGGGCGCCCGTCTCGGCGAGCGCGGCCTCCAGGTCGAGCTGCTCGGGCGGGTGCAGTAACGCGGCCCCCGGCGTGTGCCGGTCAGGGGCCGGAAGTACCAGATCGGCACTGGTGACAGCGATGGCGGTCGGCACGCCAATTCCCCCGTTCCCCACGTTCGCCCCGTGCGCCGCCGGCAGTTCACCTGCCCGGCGCGCGCCCTGCGCGGAACTCGACGCGGACTCGACGCGGACCTTCACGTCCACGCCCGCGGTGCGCCCCCGCACAGCGCGACCGCATCCGATCGACCCGCTCCCCCTTGCCCCAGCACCATATCCGCGTCACCCCTGGCAGGGCAGGGCCTTGCGGATTCCCGTGCTCGCAGCACGGGTCACCGGGGGCGGAAACCCGGACAACAGGGATCGCATAGCGGGCCATTTCAAGCCACATCGCAAAGACTCTTGACACGGGGATTGGTCTGGACCAACTTGGCAGCGCACGCCTTGCGTCGGACCCACCCCACTCGGTCCGGCTGTCCCCGCACCCCTTTCCTCCCCCCACCGGAGCCCACGTGAACCGGATACGCTCCCTCGCCCTCCCCATCGCCGTCACCCTCACCGTCGGCGCCCTGTCCGCCCTCGCCGCCGGTACCGCACAAGCCGCGGACGTGAACGTCGCCCGCAACGGCGGCTTCGAGTCGGGTCTCGCCAACTGGTCCTGCACCGGCGGAACCGGCGCCGCCGTCTCCTCGCCCGTCCACTCCGGCTCCGGCGCCCTGAAGGCCACTCCGGCGGGCCAGGACAACGCCCGCTGCAGTCAGACCGTCACGGTCAAGCCGAACTCGACCTACACGCTGAGCACGCAGGTCCGGGGCAGCTACGTCTACCTCGGCGCCACCGGGACCGGCACCCAGGACGTCTCCACCTGGACGCCCGGTTCGGGCGCCGGCTGGCAGAAGCTCTCCACCACCTTCACCACCGGACCCAGCACCACCCAGGTCACCGTCTACACCCACGGCTGGTACGGCCAGCCGGCCTACGTCGTCGACGAGTTCAGCGTCTTCGGCCCGGACGGCGGGGGCGGCACCGACCCCGGCCCGTCCGTCCCCGGCGCTCCGGCCGGTGCGGCCGTTTCCGGACAGAGCGCGAGCGCCCTCACTCTTTCGTGGAACGCGGTCGGCTCGGCCACCGGCTATTACGTGTATCAGGACGGCGTCCGCGTCAAGGCCGTGACCGGTGGCGCGGCGTCCACCCAGATCACCGGGCTCGCGGCCGCGACCTCGTACTCCTTCCAGGTGAGCGCCTACAACGCGGCGGGCGAGGGCCCCAAGTCCGCTCCCGTGACCGGCACCACCACCGGCACCGGCCCGGGTCCGGGCCCCGGCCCCGGCGTCCCCAAGCACGCCCTGACCGGCTACTGGCAGAACTTCAACAACGGCGCGACCGTCCAGAAGATCTCCGACGTCTCGGCGCAGTACGACATCATCGCCGTCTCCTTCGCGGACGCCACCACCACGCCCGGCGGCATCACCTTCAACCTCGACTCGGCCGGCCTCGGCGGCTACACGGTCGCTCAGTTCAAGGCCGACATCGCCGCAAAGAAGGCGGCCGGCACGTCGGTGATCCTCTCCATCGGCGGTGAGAAGGGGACCATCACGGTCAACGACTCGACCTCCGCGAACAACCTCGCGAACTCCGCGTACGCCCTGATGCAGGAGTACGGGTTCACCGGGATCGACATCGACCTGGAGAACGGCCTGAACCCCACCTACATGACGCAGGCGCTGCGCTCGCTGTCGTCGAAGGCGGGCTCCTCGCTCGTCCTCACCATGGCCCCGCAGACCATCGACATGCAGTCCACGCAGGGCGGCTACTTCAAGACGGCGCTCAACATCAAGGACATCCTCACCGTCGTCAACATGCAGTACTACAACAGCGGGTCGATGAACGGCTGCGACGGCAAGGTCTACTCCCAGGGCTCCGTCGACTTCCTCACCGCGCTCGCCTGCATCCAGCTGGAGGGCGGCCTCGACCCCTCGCAGGTGGGCATCGGCGTCCCGGCCTCGCCGAGCGGCGCGGGCAGTGGCTACGTGTCCCCGACGATCGTCAACAACGCCCTGGACTGCCTGACCCGGGGCACGAGCTGCGGCTCCTTCAAGCCGTCGAAGACCTACCCGGGTCTGCGCGGCGCCATGACCTGGTCGACCAACTGGGACGCCAAGGCGGGTAGTGCTTGGTCGAACTCGGTGGGTCCGAAGGTCCACGGGCTCCCGTAGGCGGTACGTGTGGGGGTGGCCGGATCGGTTCGGCCGGCACAGCGCGTCCTTGACCGGGACATGCCACGAGAGCACGCTGTGCGCGTCCGCACGGCTACCCCCACACTCCCCACCCAGGAGACTGCATGCGGCTCCATACCCGCCGAAGGGCCACCGTCACGGCGGCCCTGCTGGCGCTCGCGCTGGGCGCACCCGCCTACGGCATGAGCGCGACGGCTTCCCCTCCGCCCACCCCTTCCACGGCCACCCAGGACGAGGCGATCGTCCAGTACCGGATCCACGGCCCCTCCACCGCCACCGACCGCACCGCCCTGCTCCGTACGGGCGTCTCGATCGACGAGGTGGACGACCACACGGTCGTGGTCAGCGCCGACACCATGCAGGCGAAGAAGCTGAAGGACCTCGGCTACCGGCTGACGCCCCTGCCCGGGCCCCCGGACCGCTCCCTGCCCGGTATCGCGGCGAGCCCGATGGACTTCCCCTCGGCGGACTCGAAGTACCACAACTACGCCGAGGCGACGGCGGAGATCAACCAGCTCGTCGCGCAGTACCCCGCGATCGCGAGCAAGCGGGTGATCGGAAAGTCGTACCAGGGCCGGGACCTCTTCGCCATCAAGATCAGCGACAACGTCGCGACCGACGAGGCCGAGCCCGAGGTCCTCTTCACCGCCCACCAGCACGCGCGCGAGCACCTGACCGTCGAGATGGCGCTGTACCTCCTCAAGGAGTTCGGCTCCAAGTACGGCACCGACTCCCGGGTCACCAACGCGGTCAACGGCCGCGAGATCTGGATCGTCCCGGACCTCAACCCGGACGGCGGCGAGTACGACATCGCCACCGGCTCCTACCGGTCCTGGCGCAAGAACCGGCAGCCGAACTCCGGCAGCTCCTACGTCGGCACCGACGAGAACCGCAACTGGAACTACAAGTTCGGCTGCTGCGGCGGCTCCAGCAGCAGCAAGAGCTCCGAGACCTACCGCGGCGCGGCCGGTGAGTCGGCGCCCGAGGTGAAGGTCGTCGCGGACTTCGTCCGCAGCCGGGTGGTCGGCGGCAAGCAGCAGATCAAGGCCGCCATCGACTTCCACACCTACAGCGAGCTCGTCCTGTGGCCCTTCGGCTACACCTACAACGACACCGCCCCGGGCCTGACCGCCGACGACCTCGCCGTCTACAAGAAGATCGGCACCAGCATGGCGGCGAGCAACGGCTACACGCCGGAGCAGTCGAGCGACCTGTACATCACCGACGGGACCATCGACGACTGGCTGTGGGGGAACCAGAAGATCTTCTCCTACACCTTCGAGATGTACCCGGAGAGCGGTGGCGGCGGCTTCTACCCGCCGGACGAGGTCATCGACCGCGAGACCGCGCGCAACAAGGACGCGGTGCTCCAGCTGCTGGAGAACGCGGACTGCATGTACCGCTCGATCGGCAAGGAAGCCCAGTACTGCACGGCGCCGTGAGCGTGTGAGCGCGTGACCGCGTGACCGCGTGACCGCGTGAAGAAACGGGGCGCCCCACCGCCAGGGGGGCGCCCCGCCCGCGTGCCCGCCCGCGTGTCCGCCCGCGGGACCGGCCGCGGGACCGGCCGCGTGTCCGCCCGCCTGCGCGGCTCAGCCCAGGACGGCGAGGGCGTCGATCTCGATGAGCAGCCCGGCCGGCAGGCCCACGTACACCGTCGTGCGCGCGGCGGGGGCCTCCTTCAGGCCCTGCTCCTCGAAGTAGGCGTTGTAGATGCCGTTCATCTCGGCGAAGTGCCCGGTGTCCGTCAGGTAGACCCGGATCATCATCACGTCGTCCCAGCCCGCACCGCCCGCCTCGAGCACCGAGCGGACGTTCTCCAGCGTCTGGAGGGTCTGCTCGCGCAGCGTCGGCCCGGCGGGGGTGGGCGGCTGCCCGTCGACGTGCGGGAGGAAGCCGACCTGGCCGGCGACCTGGAGGATGTTCCCCTTCCGCACGCCGTGCGAGAACTTCGCGGGCGGGGTGGTGTGGGTGTCGGGTGTGATGGCGACCTTCTCGGTCACGTTCTTCTCCGTCACGTGCTCTCCTGCGCTCCTGAGTAGTCCTGGCTGATGGCTTCGGCGGTACGCAGTACCTGCGGCAGCAGTTCGAGGAGCCCCTCGGCGGCGACGACCACACCCGGCGCGGACACCGACAGCGCGGCGACCACCCGCCCGCCCGGGCCGCGCACGGGCGCCCCGAGGCAGTTGATGGACTCCTCGTGCCCGCCGAAATCACTGGCCCAGCCCTGCTCCCGTACGAGGTCCAGCTCGCGCAGGAAGGCCGCCGCGTCCGGGGTCGAACGGGCGGTGTAGTGCGGGTACTCGATCCGGTCGGCGAGGGCCCGGCGCTCGGCCTCGGGCAGATCGGCGAGGAGCAGCTTGGCGACGGCGGCGACCGTGAGGGGCACGGGGCGGCCGATGCGGGAGTACATGCGGACCGGATAGCGGCTGTCGACCTTGTCGACGTACACGACCTCGTCGTCCTGGTGCAGGGCGAGGTGCACGGTGTGGCCGGTGGCCCGGTTCAGCTCGACGAGGTGGGGGTGCGCGCTCTCCCGGACGTCCAGGTTCTCGATGGCCTCGGCGGCGAGCGCGAAGAGCTGTGCGCCGAGGCGGTAGCGGCCGTCGGGCCGGCGGTGGACGAAGCCGCGCTCGTGCAGGGTGCGCAGGAGGCGCAGGGCGGTGCTCTTGTGCACGCCGAGCTCGTCGGCGACCGCGCCGAGCGAGGCCGGGCCTCGCGCGAGCAGGGGCAGGATGCCGAGTGCTCTCTCGACCGACTGGCTCATCGCTCGCCCTCTCTCCTACGGTCACTGCACCACCGGCTCCGCCGGCGCACCGGGCTCCGCCCGGACCCGCGGGTTCGGGGGCGGCGCCCCCGCAGCGGCGCCGCACGTTGACCCTCCGTCACCCGGGATGTTAGACAGCATGCAGCGGCACACGCAATGACCGTTGCACATCGCGCAACCCCGGAGGCACCCCGCATGGCCAGCGACAGCGACCCCGTCAAGGACCTCTCCGACGAACCGGTCGACCACCGGTTCAAGGGCCTCCCCCCGGACGCCCAGACGCACGGCCTCACCGTCGGCCAGCTGGCCGCCGAGCGCCGCGACCTGCACACCGGCGGGTTCACCACCCCCGTCCTGACCCTCGACGCGGACGCGCTGGAGCACAACCTCACCGCGCTCGGCGCCTACGCCGCCCGCCACGACCTGGCCTTCGCCCCGCACGGCAAGACCTGCATGTCCCCCCAGCTCTTCCGCCGCCAGCTGGAGCACGGCGCGTGGGGCATCACCGCCGCCGTCCCCCACCAGGCCCGCGTCTACCGCGCCTTCGGCATCCGGCGGATCTTCCTCGCCAACGAGCTCGTCGATCCCGCCGCCCTGCGCTGGGTCGCCGACGAGCTCGCCGCCGACCCCGGTTTCCGCTTCGTCTGCTACGTCGACTCCGTGCGCGGGGTCGAGCTCATGGACCGCGCCCTCCAGGGCCGGACGCCGGCCGCCCGCATCGACGTCGTCGTCGAGCTCGGCGCCGGCGAGGGCGCCCGCACGGGGGCCCGTACCGACGAGGACTGCCGCGCCGTCGCCGACGCCGTCGCCCGCGCCACCACCCTGCGCCTGGTCGGCATGGGCGGCTACGAGGCCGAGGTCCCGGCCGCCGACCCCGACTCCGTCCACGCGTACCTGCGCCGCCTCACCGCGCTGGCCGTCGAGTTCGACCGGGCCGGCCGGTTCCCCCCGGACCTCGACGAGATCGTCGTCAGCGCCGGGGGTTCCGCCTGGTTCGACGCGGTCGCCGACGTCTTCGCCGAGCTCCCGGAGCTCTCCCGCCCGGTCCTCAAGCTGCTGCGCTCCGGCGCGTACGTCTCCCACGACCACGGCTGGTACACCCGCCTGACCCCCTTCAACCGGCACCCCGACGAGGGCGGCCTGCGCCCGGCGTTCCGGCTGTGGACCCAGGTCGTCTCCCGCCCCTCCCCCACCCAGGCCTTCGTCAACGCGGGCAAGCGCGACATCGCCTACGACCTGGGCCTGCCCGAGGCGGAGCTGGTCCGCGACGCCCTCACCGGCGAGGAGCGTCCCGCCACCGGGGTCCGCGTGGTCAAACTGTCCGACCAGCACGCCTGGCTGGAGACCGATGCGGCCGAGGACGTGCAGGTGGGCGACTGGGTGGCGCTGGGCATGTCCCACCCCTGCACGATCTTCGAGAAGTGGCCGCTGATCCCGGTCGTGGAGGCCGACGGCACCGTCACCGACTACGTCCGCACCTTCTTCTAGGCGCCGGCCGGTGGACCTGGTCATCCGGGGGGCCCGCGTCGTCGACGGCACGGGCGGGCCCTCGTACACCGCCGACGTCGGCGTCCACGAGGGCCGGATCGCCGCGATCGGCAGGCTGTCCGCGGGCCGCGAGACCGTCGACGCGCACGGCCTCGCCCTCGCCCCCGGCTTCGTCGACATGCACGCCCACAGCGACCTGGCGCTGCTGCGCGACCCTGACCACAGCGCGAAGGCCGCGCAGGGCGTGACCCTCGAAGTCCTCGGCCAGGACGGCCTGTCGTACGCGCCCGTCGACGACCGCACCCTGGACGGGGTGCGGGCCGCCATCGCCGGCTGGAACGGCCCCGGCGACGACCTCGACCTGGACTGGCGCACGGTCGGTGAGTACCTCGACCGGCTGGACCGCGGCTTCGGCGGCGAGGGCATCGCGGTCAACGCCGCCTACCTGGTCCCCCAGGGCACGGTCCGCGCGTACGCCGTCGGCTGGGACGACCGCCCGGCGACCGCGGCCGAGCTGGACCGGATGCGCCGGCTCGTCGCCGACGGTCTGGCGCAGGGCGCCGTCGGCCTGTCCTCCGGCCTCACCTACACCCCCGGCATGTACGCGACCGGGTCCGAACTGGCCGAACTGTGCCGGGTGGTGGCCCGCTACGGCGGCTACTACTGCCCGCACCACCGCAGTTACGGCCACGGCGCGCTGGCCGCCTACGCCGAGATGGTCGCGCTCACCCGGGAGGCCGGCTGCGCCCTGCACCTCGCGCACGCCACCATGAACTTCGGCGAGAACCGCGGCCGGGCCCCCGAGCTGCTCGCCCTGCTCGACGCGGCCCTGGCCGGGGGCGCCGACATCACCCTCGACAGCTACCCGTACACCCCCGGCTGCACCACCCTCGTCGCGCTCCTGCCCGGCTGGGCGAACGAGGGCGGCCCCGAGGCGGTCCTCGCCCGGCTGCGCGACGACGCCCGGGCCGAGCGGATCCGCCACGCGCTGGAGGTCGAGGGCTCCGACGGCTGCCACGGGGTCCCCGTCGACTGGTCGACGATCGAGATCTCGGGCACCGCCGACCCCGCCCTCGCCCCGTACGTGGGCACGCGCCTGGACGGCTGGGAGACCGCGCGCAGGCTGCTGCTGGAGGACCGGCTCGCGCCGACGATCCTCCAGCACGTCGGC
The DNA here is from genome assembly GCF_044761485.1 of Streptomyces sp. NPDC097617. Lineage (NCBI taxonomy): Bacteria > Bacillati > Actinomycetota > Actinomycetes > Kitasatosporales > Streptomycetaceae > Streptomyces > Streptomyces sp. NPDC097617. Next base: position 1,813 of record NZ_JBIWCL010000008.1, on the reverse strand, counting down.
CACGAGGAGAACGTCCGGGCGATCATGCGCCACCGCGTCCACACCGGCGGCTCCGACGGCATCCTCCAGGGCGCGAAACCGCACCCGCGCGCCTACGGCACCTTCCCCCACTACCTGGGCCACTACGTCCGCGAACTCGGCCTGCTCTCCCTGGAGGAGTGCGTGGCACACCTGGCCGGCCGCCCCGCGGCGCGCCTACGGCTGCCGGACCGGGGACTGGTCCGCGTGGGGTACCGCGCCGACCTCGTCCTCTTCGACCCGGACACGGTCGCGGCCGGGTCCACGTACGAGCGGCCCCGCGTCCTGCCGACCGGTATCCCGCACGTCCTGATCGACGGGCGCTTCGTCATGCGCGACGGGCGGCGGACCCAGGAGCTGGCGGGCCGCTCCGTGCGCCGAACCGCCCGCGATCGGGGGTAGATCCGGCATCTACGATGGGCGCCATGGTCGCCTTCGTCCTCGCCGTCCTGCTCTTCCTCGCGTTCTGCATAAGCGTCCGGCAGGACCGGCGCCGCTTCAGCAATGCCGTGCTCCTGGGGCTGACCTTCCTCTGCGCGTTCTCCGCCCTCTTCCTCCAAGTGGGCAAGCTGCCCACCTGGGCTGCCGTCGCGGTTGTCGTACTGGCCTTCGCCTCGCCCGCGTTCGGCATCCTGGGGCTGGGCGTCTTCCTCGTGCGCAACGGCATGATCATGGTCCGCAAGGAGGGCCTGCGGCCGGCGAACCTCCTGTCGATGCTCGCGGGCCTGGCGATCCTCGCGCTGATCGCACTGCTGGTCCTCGTCGCGGTGATCGGCTCCCCCCTTCTGGGCGGCATCGCCGGAACCCTGACCGTGGTCGCCGGCTACGTCTCCTTCGTCTTCTTCTGCTTCCTCGGCTACGCCTTCCTCTACGGGCGGATCAAGGTGCGCGGCGATGTCCACCACGTGGTCATGCTGGGCTCGGGCCTGGTCGGCGGGGACCGCGTACCGCCGCTGCTGGCCTCGCGGCTGCGCAAGGGGCAGCAGATCTACGAGGGCCAGCTCGCCCGCGGCGGCCGGCCGCCGGTACTGCTCGTCTCGGGCGGCAAGGGCTCGGACGAGAAGGTCGCCGAGGCCCGGGCGATGGCGGACTGGCTGATCGCGGAGGGCGTGCCGGCGGAGCACATCGTGCTGGAGGACCGGTCCACCACGACCGAGGAGAACATGCGCTTCAGCCGGGAGATCATGGAGGCGCACGATCCGGCCTACCGGTGCGTGGTGGTCACCAACAACTTCCACGCCTTCCGGGCCGCGATGCTGGCCCGCAAGACCGGGGTCAACGGGCAGGTCCTGGGCTCCCCCACCGCGAAGTACTACTGGCCGAGCGCCACCATCCGGGAGTTCGTCGCGGTCTTCTGGGAGCACCGGAGGGTGAACCTGGCGATCTGTGGCCTGCTGACCGTCCTCGGCGCGCTCGGCACGCTGGCCGCCGTCCTCGTCTGAATCCGCTCCGCTCCGTTCCGCTCCGTTCCACGCTCAGGCAGACGCGACGCGCCCGCGCGCCCGCGCAGGTGCCGTGACTCCCCCCTTGGCAGTCACGGCACCGCGTCCCGGCTTCGCGCGGGTCCGTCAGACCCGCTGCCAGAGCGCCGGGACGTTCGGCGGCTCCCAGCCGGTCCGGGCCTGGTGCCCCTGGATGCAGCGGTAGGTCGCGCCGCCGTGGGTGACGGTGGCGCCGGCCGCGTAGACGGTGCCCGTCCTCTAGATGAATGAGTCCAAGGGGTGTCCTCACTGTCAGTGGTCGTAGGCGATCAGTGACCGCTTGACCGGCTGCCCAGTCTTGTCGTTGTGCCAGA